>DAOMFQ010000161.1:0-3783 GCA_035429905.1 Gemmatimonadales bacterium | reverse complement strand
CATCCCGCTGCCTGGCGAGATCGACCCCTGCGGCACGACTTGGGATGCGGTGGCGGCGTCCACCGTCGCCGCCGAGAACACGTTGCAGGTATTGCCCGCGATGATGCTCGCCATGCCGGGGGCGGGCGCCTATGCGGTGACGCCGGACGGCAAGTCGCTGTACGTGAAAGCCGGCGACACCGGCGTCAACGCCACCGGCCTGAACGACTGGAGCTGGACGTTCACCCCGACGCCCGTCCGGTAGGCGGGCGTCCTCGCCTCCCCGCATGCCTGACCATCGCGTGCTCGACCACCTCGGCTGCCGCCTCGCGTACCGTCTGCGGGGGGCTGGACCGCCGGTGCTCCTCATCCAGGGCACCGGGATCCACGGCGACGGATGGGACCCGCAGGTCACCGCGCTTGCGCCGCGGTTCCGCTGCCTCACCTTCGACAACCGCGGGATGGGGCGGAGCCAGCCGCAGGCCGGGCCGCTCACCGTCGCCAGGATGGCCGACGACGCCCTGGCCCTGTTGGACGCATGCGGTATCGACCGCGCCCACGTCATCGGCCACTCCCTCGGGGGCGCCATCGCGATCGAACTGGCGCTCCGGGCGCCGGCGCGTGTCGCGAGCCTCTCCCTGCTCTGCACATTCGCACGCGGCCGCGACGCCGCCCCGCTGACGCCGTGGATGCTCTGGACCGGGTTGCGGACCCGGCTGGGCACCCGGCGGCAGCGCCGTGCGGCGTTCCTCCGCCTCATCCGGACATCGCAGGACCTCGTCGGCGTGGACCTGGACGCGCTGGCCCGGGAGCTCGAGCCGCTCTTTGGCCATGATCTCGCCGACCAGCCGCCTGTCGTGATGGCGCAGCTCGCCGCCCTGCGCGCGTGGGACGCGACCGCCCGGCTCGGCACCATTGCAGGCATCCCGACGCTGGTGGCGAGCGCCCGGTACGATCGCATCGCGCCGCCCGCCGTCGGGCGCGCACTCGCGGCGGCGATCCCCGGATCGTGGTACCATGAGTTCCCGGACGCGGCGCACGGCGTGACGCTGCGGCATCCGGACGCGGTCAACACACTGTTGTTGTCGCACCTCGAGGCGGCCGGCGCGGAAACTCACCGCGCCACGCAATCGACCCCGGGAGCCCGCGCATGACCTCGAGCCTCGAGCCGGTCCGCCCCATCACCCTCGCCGAGATCCGGGCGGCGCGCACCCGGATCGCGGGCACGGCGATTCGGACCCCGCTGGTCCGGCTCGAGCTGGGGCCGGAGTATCCCGACATCCGCCTCAAGCTCGAGAACCTGCAGCCGATCAACGCCTACAAGCTGCGCGGCGCGGCCAACGCGGTGGCGCTCCTCTCCGACGCCGAGCGGGCGCGCGGCGTCTGGACGATCAGCGCCGGCAACGCCGGCCAGGGGGTGGCCTTCGCGGCGCGGAAGGCGGGCGTGGCCTGCACGGTGGTGGCCGTCGAGTCGGCTCCCGCGTCCAAGCTCGACCGCATGCGCGCGCTCGGCGCCCGGGTGGTCCCGGTGCCCTACGACAGCGTCTGGAAGGCGCTCGAGGACCGCGCCTATCCCGGCGTGGACGGGACCTTCATCCATCCCTTCGACGACCCGCACTTCATCGCCGGGCACGCCACGATGGGCCTCGAGATCCTGGAGGACGCGCCCGACACGGTCGCGGTGATCGCCGCCATCGGCGGGGGCGGCCTCATCACCGGCGTCGGCAGCGCCATCAAGGCGCTGAAGCCGGAGGTGCGGCTTTGGAGCGTGGAACCGGACACGGCGGCGCCGGCGGCCCGGTCATTCGCGATGGGCTCGCCGCAGGCGTTCCCCGACTGGAAGGCCTCCTTCGTGGACGGCGCCGGGGGGCAGAGCGTCTTTCCCCGCATGTGGGAGCGGATGCGCCCGCTGGTGGATGGGTGCCTCGTCGTCTCGCTCGCGGAGACGGCCGCAGCGATGCGGCTCCTCGCCGAGAAGGCGCGGGTCATCGCGGAGGGCGCGGGAGCGCTGTCGGTGGCCGCGGCGCTCACCGGCAAGGCCGGCCCCGGTCCGGTGGTGGCGATCGTGTCGGGAGGCAACATCGACCTGCAGCGTTTCACCGAGTTGATCGCGTCGTGAGGTAACCGCACTCCCTGCGGAATTCCATGAGCCTCTTCATCGCCTATCCCGCGCTGGCGCTGGTGCCTGCCCTCCTCTTCCTGCTGGGGTACTGGTGGTCGCGCCGGCCCAGCAACGGCATCGCGGCGCTCTGCTGGCTGCTCTACGCCGGGTACGAGACGGCGATGCGCCTGCGCTGGCTCTGCACCGGCGAGTGTAACATCCGGGTGGACCTGCTCCTGCTCTATCCGGCGCTGGCCGCAGTGTCGCTCTTCGCCGCCGTCGCGTTCGCGCGTGCACGACGCGGTTCGCCGCCCTGAACTGCGCCGCCCCACCGAGGAACCCGCCATGCAAACGTCCGGCATCACCGACATCGCCCACGGCATCCAGCTCGCGGTGGCCCCCGTGTTCCTCCTGTCCGGCGTCGGCGTCACCCTCACCGTGCTCACCAACCGGCTGGCCCGGATCATCGATCGGGCGCGTGCGCTCGAAGGGGCGCTCCCGGCGAGCGCAGACTCGCGCGCTGCGGTCATGCACGCGGAACTCGGCGTCCTGTCCCGCCGCGCCCGCCTGGTCAACCGGGCCATCACGCTCTGCACCTCGTGCGCGCTCCTCATCTGCGTCGTGATCGTGACCCTCTTCACAGGGGTGGCGCTCGGCCGCGACCTGTCGCTCCTGATCGTCGTGCTGTTCGTGACGGCCCTCAGCGCCTTCATCGGCGCCCTGCTCGCGTTCCTCCTCGAGATTCGCGCAGCCACGGCCGGGCTGCGATTCGGCCCGGGACCGCACTAGCGGGCCGGCAGGTGCCGGGGCGCGGCACTGCGCTGGCGCAGCCGTGACGCGCACGATAGGATGGAGTCGCTACTCTCCCGGGCGGGCCCACGGACGCATCTCCAGGTTTTGACCGGCTGGCCACCGCCCTCCGTGACCGCTACCGCCTCGAGCGCGAGATCGGGCGCGGCGGCATGGCGGTGGTGTATCGCGCCGAAGACCTCCGCCACCACCGCGCGGTGGCGATCAAGGTGCTCCTCCCTGCACTCGCCGGGCTGGCCCCCGAGCGCTTCCTCCGCGAGATCGAGATCGCCGCGCGGTTGACCCACCCCAACATCCTTCCGCTCCACGATTCTGGCGAGGCCGACGGCCTCCTCTATTACGTCATGCCCTTCGTCGATGGAGAGACCCTGCGCGACCGGCTTCGCCGCGAGGGTCGACTCCCGGCGGAGGAGGCCGCGGCGATCGCGCGCGAGGTGGCGGACGCGCTGGGCTACGCCCATGCCCGGGGGCTGGTCCATCGCGACGTCAAGCCGGAGAACATCCTCTTCGAGGCCGGCCACGCCGTGGTGAGCGATTTCGGGATCGCCCGCGCCATCGGGGCGGCGGGCATGACGGAGTCGGGAGTGGCGGTCGGCACCGTCGCCTACATGAGCCCGGAGCAGGCGTGGGCGTTGAAGGAGGTGGACGCGCGGTCCGACGTGTACAGCCTCGGCTGCGTCCTCCACGAGATGGTCACCGGTGAGCCGCCCTTCGCCGGAACCCGGGCGAACCTGCCCGATCCGCTCGGCACGATCGTGGCGCGCGCGGTGGCCAAGCTGCCGCACGAGCGGTACGCCGATGGCAGGGAGTTCGCCGAGGCGCTCGGCGGCGCGCTCAGCAGCGGCAGCAGGCCGGCGCCGCCGACCGCCACCCGGCGGTGGGCTCCGGCCCTG
>DAOMFQ010000160.1:0-5354 GCA_035429905.1 Gemmatimonadales bacterium | reverse complement strand
GCCGTGCTCGGGCTCGCGCCCGACGGCGTGGAGGCCGCCTGCGCCGAGGCCTCCGGTGCCGACGGCGTGGCGGTGGCGGCCAACCTCAACGCCCCCGACCAGATCGTCATCTCCGGCGACCCGGCCGCCGTTACGCGCGCGGGTGATGCCTGCAAGGCCCGGGGCGCCAAGCGCGTCCTGCCGCTCAAGGTCTCGGGCGCCTTTCACTCGCCACTGATGGCACCAGCCGTGGCGGGCCTCGAGGCGGCGCTTGCCGCGGCGCCGTTCGCCGATCCGGCCTTCCCGATTCTCGCCAACGCCTCGGCCGAGCCGGTGCGGACCTCGGCGGCTGCCGTGCGGCTCCTCGCGGAGCAGCTGACGGCCCCGGTCCGCTGGATCGCCTGCATGCAGGCCGCGGCCGCGCTGGCGCCCGAGGCCACGTTCATCGAACTCGGACCGGGCAGCGTGCTCTCCGGCCTGCTCCGCAAGATCGTCCCCGGCGCCAGGACGGTGACGCTGGGCACCGCCGCCGAAGTGGAGGCGTTTCTCGCATGACCGCCATCGACCTGACCGGCAGGACCGCGTTCGTCACCGGCAGCACCAGGGGCATCGGCCTGTCGGTGGCGCGGGCGCTGCACGCCGCCGGCGCCAAGGTGGCCATCGTGGGGCGGGACGTGGCGCGTGCGCAGATCGTGGCGGTCGAGCTCGGGGAGCGGGCGGCGGGGGTGACATGCGACGTGTCCGACGCCGCCCAGGTCGAGGCCGCCATCGCGGCTGCCGAGGCCGCGCTGGGCCCCATCGACATCCTGGTCAACAACGCCGGCCTCACCCGCGACAACATCCTCCTTCGCCTCAGCGAGGACGACTGGGACGTGGTCCTGGACGCGAACCTGAAGGGGGCGTTCCTCACCACGCGGGCCGTGATCAAGGGGATGATGAAGCGACGCACCGGACGCATCATCAACATCACGAGCGTGGTCGGCCTGACCGGGAACAAGGGGCAGGCCAACTACGCGGCCAGCAAGGCGGGGCTCGTCGGCCTGACCAAGTCGGTGGCCAAGGAGTACGCCAGTCGCGGGGTGCTGGCCAATTGCATCGCCCCCGGCTTCATCGAGACCGACATGACCGCCGCCTTGCCCTCTGAGGCGCGGACAGCATTATTAGAGCAGATCGCGCTGGGGCGCCTCGGCCGGCCGGAGGACATCGCGGCCGCGGTGCTGTTCCTGGCGTCGGATCTCGCGGCCTACATCACCGGGCAGGTCCTGGTGGTCGACGGCGGCATGGTCATCTAGCCCGACCCCCAAATCCTTTTCGAGGACGACATGAGCAACGTGGAAGAGAAGGTCAAGGACATCATCGCCGAGGAACTGGGTGTCGAGCGCGAAAAGCTGACCCCGGAAGCCAGCTTCATGGAGGATCTCGGCGCGGACAGCCTGGACACCGTCGAGCTCGTGATGGCCTTCGAGAAGGAGTTCGACATCGACATTCCCGACGAGGAAGCCGAGAAGCTCCGGACCGTCGGCGATGCCCTGAAGTACCTCCACGACAAGACCGGGAAGTAGCTTGGCGCGTCGTGTCGTCGTCACCGGCCTCGGGCTGGTGACCCCGCTCGGCAACAGCGTCGAGGATACGTGGTCGGGCCTCCTGGCCGGACGCTCGGGGGCCGCCCGCATCACCAAGTTCGACCCCGCCGCGCTCCAGGTGCAGTTCGCCTGCGAGGTGAAGGGCTTCGACGCGCTCCAGTACATCGACAAGAAGGAAGCCCGCCGGTACGACCTCTTCGTGCAGTACGCGATGGGGGCGGCCCAGCAGGCGGTCACCCAGGCGGGGCTCGAGGGCAAGTTCCCCTCGCCGGGGCGCACCGGCGTCATCATCGGCAGCGGCATCGGCGGCATGGTGACGTTCGAGGAGCAGTGCTCGATCTTCATCACCAAGGGCCCCGACCGGGTCTCCCCGTTCTTCATCCCGATGTTCATTCCCGACATCGCGGCCGGGCTCGTGTCCATCCGGTACGGCCTGCAGGGCGCCAATTACGCGACGGTCTCCGCCTGCGCCAGCTCGGCGCACGCCATCGGCCAGTCGTTCGAGCTGATCAAGGCCGGCCACGCCGACGCGATGCTGACCGGCGGTTCGGAGGCGGCCATCAGCGGCCTCGCCATCGCCGGGTTCCAGAACATGAAGGCGCTCTCGATGCGGAACGACGCGCCGGAGCAGGCGAGCCGCCCCTTCGACAAGGACCGGGACGGCTTCGTGCTCGGCGACGGCGCGGCGATGGTGATGCTCGAGAGCCTCGAGCATGCCCAGGCGCGCGGCGCCACCATCCTGGGCGAGGTGCTTGGCTACGGCCTGAGCGGCGACGCCTATCACATCACCTCCCCGGCCCCGTCGGGCGAGGGCGCCCAGCGCGCCATGCGCGACTGCCTGCGCGACGGCGGTGTGGCCGCCGAGCGGGTCGGGTACATCAACGCCCACGGCACCAGCACCTCGCAGGGCGACATCGCGGAAACGGCGGCCGTCAAGGCGGTCTTCGGCGCCCAGGCGCGGAAGCTGATCTTCGCCTCCACCAAGTCGATGACCGGTCACCTGCTCGGGGCCGCCGGCGGGCTCGAGTTCGCGGTGAGCCTGCTCGTCTGCCGCACCGGCAAGGTGCCGCCGACGATCAACCAGGTCACCCCGGACCCGGAATGCGACCTCGATTGCGCGCCCAACGTCGCGGTCGAACGCACGGTGGACGTGGCACTGTCCAACAGCTTCGGGTTTGGTGGGCACAACGTGACGCTCGCCGTGCAGGCCTGGAACGGCTGAACCTCGGCCATCGGCCGATCCACACTGCGGTGGATTCAACACCCCCGGGGGCTCGCCTCCCGGGGGCTGTTCGTTGGCGGCGGTCCCATCTGGCACCGCCGGGTCGCTCGGGGGTACATTCCTCAGGGTAACCGCCCACGCCTCAAGGAGATGTGCATGGCATCCACCCTCGACCTCGCCGCGCTTCGCGATCCCGCGCTCCGGCCGATCGGGGAAAAGGTGGTCACCGGCCGGCGGCTCGACCACGCCGACGGCCTGGCGCTCTACGCCACCTACGATCTCCTCGGGCTCGGACTCCTGGCGGACTTCGCCAACCGCCGCCTGAACGGCGATCGCGTCTTCTTTTCCGCCAACCAGCACCTCAACCCGACCAACGTCTGTGTCCTCCGGGCCACCTGCACCTTCTGCTCCTTTGCGCGAACGCCGAAGGAGGAGGGCGCGTATACGCGGTCGCTGGAAGAGGTGTACGCCGAGGCGGAGCAGGCCCGGGGCGCCCCGACGACCGAATTCCACATCGTGGGCGGCCTGCACCCGAAACTGCGGCTGTCGTATTACACCGACATGCTGCGGGGCCTCAAGGCGAGGCATCCTACCGTCCACATCAAGGCCCTGACGGCGGTCGAGATTGCGCACCTGGCACGGATCGAGAAGATCACGGAACGCGACGTCCTGCTGGCGTTGCAGGAGGCCGGCCTCACCAGCCTGCCGGGCGGCGGCGCGGAGGTGTTCAGCACGGCCGTGCGGGCCACGATCGCCGAGCGCAAGCTGACCGGGCAGGAGTGGATCCGGGTGCACCGCACCGCGCACGAGCTCGGCATCCCCACCAACTGCACCATGCTGTACGGCCACATCGAGACCGCGGACGACCGGTTGCAGCACCTGGCGATGCTGCGCGAGCTGCAGGACACCACCGGCGGCTTCCTGACCTACATTCCGCTGGCGTACCACCCCGATCACAACGAATTGGGCGAGGAGCTTGGCCGGGTGGGCACCGCCACGACGGGCTTCGAGGACCTCAAGAACATCGCCATCGGGCGGCTCTTCCTCGACAATGTGCCCCACGTGAAGACCCATTGGCCGATGGTCACCCCGGCGCTCTCCCAGATCGCGCTCAGCTTCGGCTGCGACGACGTGGAAGGCACCGTCGTGTACGAGCGGGTGTACCACGAGGCGGGTGCACGCACCGAGATGGCGATGCAGTATCCCCAGCTCGTGGCCTTGATCCGCAACGCCGGCCGCCGGCCCGTGGAGCGGAACAGCCTCTACCAGGCCGTGCGCGACGCGTTCGACGACCCGCCGCCCGCGACGCCCGCGCCGGCGGAGCCCCGCGGCCGCTCGCTGCCGGTGGTGCACGCCGCATGAGGCTCGGGCGCATCCCCTGGATCAACTGCTATCCCGTCACGGGGGCCATCGACCGCGGGGTCGTCCGGGTGGCCGCGGACCTGGTCACGGGCACCGCCTCCGAGCTGAATGACCTGCTCGCCGCCGGCGAACTGGACGTCAGCGTGGTCTCCGCGGTGGAGTATGCCCGGAACGCAGCGGCGTACCACCTCCTGCCCGACCTCGCCATCAGCGCCGATGGCCCGGTGCACAGCGTGGCACTGTTCAGCCGGCGGCCGGTCGAGGAGCTGGACGGCTTGACCGTGCTCCGGACCGCCTCGTCCCGGACGTCCGTCCTGCTGCTCGACCTGCTCTTCCGTCACCGGTGGCACGTGACGCCGCGGTTCGCCACCGCCAGGGCCGAATCCGCCGACCTTGACGCGCTGGCGGGCCTGCCGCATGAGGCCGTGCTGGTCATCGGCGATGCGGCGCTCCAGCTCACGGCCCGCGCGGCGTATCCGTTCGTGCTCGACCTCGGCGCGGAATGGAAGGCCTGGACCGGCCTTCCCTTCGTCTTCGCGGTGTGGGCGGCGCGTCGAGACGTGCCCGCCGCCGCGGTGCATGCGCTCCACGAGCGGCTGCTCGCCTCACGGGCCTGGGGGCTGGCGCACCTGGATGCGCTCGCCGCCGATGCCTCGCGTGCCACCGGCGTGTCGGTGGCCACGTGCCGTGCGTACCTCGGCACCCTCGACTACGCGCTCGGAGGCGCCGAGCTCGAGGGGCTCACGACCTTCTTCCACCGGCTGGCGCAGGACAACCTCGCCCCGACCGGCTCCCTTTCGTTCATCACGGCGGCTTGACCATGTACGACGTGGATCGCAGCTCCGCGGAATTCCGGGACTACCTCGAGCTCTACGAGCGAGCCGACCTGCTCGAGCTCGGCCGCCGCGCCGACGCCGTGCGGTGGGAACTGCACCCGGAGCCGGTGGTCACGCACATCATCGACCGCAACATCAACTACACCAACGTCTGCGTGGCCGATTGCGGCTTCTGCGCCTTCTACCGGAGGCCCAAGGACCGCGAGGGCTACGTGCTGAGCTTCGAGGAAATCGGCGCCAAGATCGAGGAGTGCCGCGCCATCGGCGGCGTCCAGATCCTGCTGCAGGGGGGGCACAACCCCTATATCCCCTTCGACTGGTACCTCGAGCTGATGCGCTACATCAAGGCGCACCACCCGATCCACATCCACG
>DAOMFQ010000159.1:0-5419 GCA_035429905.1 Gemmatimonadales bacterium | reverse complement strand
ACCGAGACCGGGCCGTTCTCGCTCGCCGTGCCGGACGCGGCGGAGCTGCCGCTCGGGTAGTGGTGGGGGCGATGCCTGGACGCGACACGGGGGCGACCAACCGGTCGCCCCCGTTCGCGTGGTGGACTGGAACCGTGCTGCGCTATTGCGTGAGGGAGTTCGACATCGGGGGCGCCTTCTTGCCGCCGAGCGGGATGCCGAGGCCGAGACCAAGGAGGATGTCGTTCTGGGTCGTCTCCTTGGTCGTGTAGCCGTCCTTCTCGAACTGTGCGCCGTAGATGTAGTCCGTGGCGGACACGTTGAAGCTGAGCAGGCTGCCGAGATGGAAGCCGAGCGTTGCGCCCACCAGACCGCCGTAGTCCGTGGTCCCGCTAACACCGTCGTAGGCCGCGCCGGAGCGGCTCACCATGCTGCCGCCGGTATTGACTGCGAGCCATACGGGGCTCGTGGGCTTCACCACGAAGAAGGTGATGTTGGCGTTGCCGAAGAACAGGTTGGCGTCGGACTGCGTGAAGGTGCCGGCGCCGGTGACGGTGCCGCTCAACTGGCTCGGCACGTACGAGCCCGCCACCTGGATGGCGAGCCGGGAACTCAGGCCGATGCCGAGGTTGGCGCCCAGGGCGAGGCCGACGTCCTGCTTGAGTTCGGCAAGGCTGTCGGTGCCGACGACGACATCGACGAGATTGGACGTCGGCAGGTAGGCGCCGATGGTCGGACTGAAGGACACCTGCGCCGCCAGCGGAGCGGCGGTCAGGATGAAGGCGAAGCCCAGCGTGGTGGCGCGCATGCGTGGGACGAACATCGTTTCCTCCGGGGTCGGTAGCCGCTCCAACCGCATGCGGGGGCTTCGGTTGGGCGGGATGACAGGAGGCGATAACGCAAGTCTCGGTCCCTCGACGGCAGGTTCAGCCTGCCCCGCCTATGTTCTTGTGAAACAACCGGTTCCACGATGCAAAACGGGGGCGACCGACTGGTCGCCCCCGCTATTCTCACCGCCCTCTCCCGCGAAATGCGCCCTCCCGGGGCCCCTATTCAGTGTCGGGGTCGGGGGGAATCGGCACCGAGTCCGGCCGGGGTGTGGCAGGCCCCGTGCGCTTGAGGGTGATCGGCTCGCTCAGGTCGCCGCCGGAAAGGGTGAGCTTGTCGGCCTTCAGCTTCATCCGGTAGGTCTCCCACTCGCCGCCCAGCGCGATCATGATCTTGTCCGGGGCCGGGAGCCGCCACCGGACCGTTTCCTTCCCCCAGGAGGCGCTGCTGTCCGCGCGGATGATCACCTCGCGCGGCCCCTTCCCCGTCACGGAGGCGGCGTCGACCTTCCAGGTGCCCTGGATGGCGGGCGCGGTGGCCGGCTTGGTCTGGGCTTCGGTGGCGCTGGGAGCGAGGAATCCAGCGGACAAGAGCACCAGCACGAGGCGCGTCGCGGTCGAGCGGGAGCGGGCGTCGATCATGCGTTCAAGGATAATACCAAGACAAAGCGGGCGCACCGGAGTGCGCCCGCTTCGTGCTTCCGTGCCTGGAGGGGACTAGTACATCCCGCCCATGCCGCCGCCGCCCGGAGCCGCCGGGGCCGGCTTGTCTTCCTTCCGCTCCACGACGACGCACTCGGTCGTCAGGAGCAGGGCCGCGATCGAGGCCGCGTTCTGCAGCGCCGTGCGGGTGACCTTGGTCGGGTCGATGACGCCCGACTTGACCAGGTCCTCGTAGGTGTCCGTGGCGGCGTTGTAGCCGAAGTTCTTCTCCTTCGACTCCTTCACCTTGGCCAGGACGATCGACCCCTCGACGCCCGCATTGATCGAGATGGCCCGGATGGGCTCCTCGATGGCGCGGCGGACGATCTCGACGCCGATCTTCTCGTCTTCGGTCAGGCCCTTGATCTTCTCGAGCACGGCCTGCGCGCGGATGAGCGCGACGCCGCCGCCCGGGACGATGCCTTCCTCGACCGCGGCGCGGGTGGCGTGGAGCGCGTCCTCGACCCGGGCCTTCTTCTCCTTCATCTCGGTCTCGGTCGCGGCGCCGACGTTGATGACGGCCACGCCGCCCGCGAGCTTGGCCAGCCGCTCCTGCAGCTTCTCACGGTCGTAGTCGCTGGTGCTCTTCTCGATGGCGGCGCGGATCTCCTTGATCCGGCCCTGCACGTCGCCTTCCTTGCCCTTGCCGTCGACCAGGGTGGTGTTGTCCTTGTCCACGGTGACGCGCTTGGCCGAGCCGAGGTCGGCGAGGACCGCGTTCTCGAGCTTGAAGCCGAGTTCCTCGGAGATGACCTTGCCGCCGGTGAGCTTGGCGATGTCGAGCAGCATTTCCTTGCGGCGGTCACCGAAGCCCGGCGCCTTGACGGCGGCGACCTTCAGCGTGCCCCGCAGCTTGTTCACGACCAGGGTCGCCAGCGCCTCGCCCTCGATGTCCTCGGCGATGATCAGCATCGGCTTGCCGGTCTGGGCCACCTTCTCGAGGACCGGGAGCAGGTCCTTCATGGCCGAGATCTTCTTGTCGTGGATCAGGATGTAGGGGGCGTCGAGCACCGCCTCCATCTTCTCCGGGTCGGTGACGAAGTAGGGCGACAGGTAGCCGCGGTCGAACTGCATGCCGTCGACCGTCTCCAGCGTGGTGTCGAGGCCCTTCGCCTCTTCCACCGTGATGACGCCGTCCTTGCCCACCTTCTCCATCGCCTCGGCGATGAGGTCGCCGATTTCCTTGTCGTTGTTGGCGGAAATGGCGCCGACCTGGGCGATTTCCTTCTTGCCGGTCGTGGTGACCGAGAGGCGCTTCAGCTCCTCGACGATCAGCTCCACGGCCCGGTCGATGCCCCGCTTCAGCTCCATCGGGTTGGCGCCGGCGGTGACGTTCTTGAGGCCCTCACGGTAGATGGCCTGGGCCAGGACCGTGGCGGTGGTGGTGCCGTCGCCGGCGAGGTCGGAGGTCTTGGTGGCGACTTCCTTGACCATCTGGGCGCCCATGTTCTCGATCGGGTCGGCCAGCTCGATCTCCTTGGCGACGGTGACGCCGTCCTTGGTGATCGTCGGCGAGCCGAACTTCTTGTCGATGACGACGTTCCGGCCCTTGGGGCCGAGGGTGACCTTCACCGCCTCGGCGAGCTGGTCCACGCCCTTCTTGAGCTTGGCGCGGGCGTCCACGCTGAACAGCAGTTCCTTCGATGCCATGATGCGAATCTCCTAAAGGGGGTGCCGGACGCTCAGCCGATCTTGGCGAGAATGTCCGAGGCCTTGATGATGATGACTTCGTCGTCGCCGAGCTGGAACGGGGTGCCGCTGTACTTGCCGTAGATGACCTTGTCGCCCACGGACAGTTCCATCGGGACCCGGGTGCCCTTGTCCATCCGGCCCGGACCGACGGCGATGACCTCGCCCTGGGTGGGCTTTTCCTTGGCGGTGTCGGGGATGTAGAGACCGCCGCGCATGGTCTCGGACTCCTCCGACGGCATGATGACGACGCGGTCTTCCAGCGGCTTGATGCTGACCTTCGTCTTGCTCTTGGTCGCAGTGGACATTTCCTGCCTCCAGCAACATGGAAAGGATGGTGTAAAATGCAGTGGCCCAACAGGTTGGCACTCCGATACGCCGAGTGCCAGAACACGCCAAACGTAACGCGATGCCGCCCGAAGTCAAGCGGTCAGGCGCCGGGATTGGCAATCGCCGGGCCAGAGTGCCAGGCCAGTTTGACAGGGAACTTGCACCCGCTCCCGCCCCTCGGCGTGCCTCGCTTGCAGTGCCGCTGCCAACCCGACACGTCGGGTCCGCGGCGCCTGCAGCGACGTCGCGCCTCCGCTATTTTCCCGGGGTCTGACACCCCCAACGAAGTGGAATGCCCCGATGCTCACCCCCGTCGTCACGCTCTTTCTCCCTGCCTTGCTCGCCGCCTCCGTGCCCGACACCGTGCCGACGCTGCGCGTCACGGTCGACTCGTCGCGCAAGGAAGTCGTGGTCACCGCCGGCCCGTTCGTCATCCGGCACATGCCGCCCAACATGGACCACGGCATGATGCACCAGATGGAGGGGACCACCACCCCGCTGCTCCGCTTCGCGTGGCCGATGGAGGCCTGGTTTCGCGGCTTCGACGTGGAGCTCGCCGACGGGAAGGGCCAGCCGCTCGACGGCCGCATGGTGCACCACATCAACGTGATGAACTTCGACCGCCGCCAGCTGCTCTACCCCGCCGTCGAGCGGATGCTGGCCGCCGGGGCGGAAACCGGCAGCGTGGTGGTGCCGAAGTCGATCGGGCTCCCGATGTCGGCGGGGTTCCAGCTCGCGATGTACGCGGCCTGGAACAACACCGGGGACGCCGACATCGAGGATGCCTGGCTCACCGTCCGCCTCAAGTGGAGCCCCAAGAACCTGGCGCCCCGCCCGCAGGACGTGCTGCCGCTGTACATGGACGTGAGCTACGACCGCCAGACCGACTCCTACGACCTCCCCGCCGGCCGCTCGTCCAAGAGCTATGAGTTCATCCTGCCGCTCGGCGGGCGCCTGCTGGCCGTGGGCGGCCACGCCCACGACTACGCGGAGTTCGTCTCGCTGGAGGATGTGGAGTCGGGCAAGACCATCATCCGGCTCGAGGCGAAGACCGACTCGGCGGGGATGCTGCTGGGCATGCCACGGAAGTACTACGGGGTACGCGGGGACGGCCTGAAGCTGACGGCGGGAAGGAAGTACCGGGTGCGGGCGGACTACAACAATCCGACCGGCCGGATGATCCCGAACGGGGCGATGGGCCTCCTGGCCGGCGCCTTCGTGCCCGACGACTACGCGAAGTGGCCCGCCCTCGACCCGGATGATCCAGACATCAGGGCGGACATCGCCACGCTCGAGATGATCGGGAAGCCGTCAGGCGAGATGGACCACGAACACATGAACCACGAGTAGGGGCGCACCGCGGTGCGCCCCTACTCGGGCAACACCCTCCGCGCGCCGACCCATCGGTTCCACCACCACTTGCCGTAGGGATCGGTGGCGCTGAGCCGGCTCTTCTGGACCCCGTTGGTGGCGCTGTGGATGAACTCGCCGTTGCCCAGGTAGAGGCCGACGTGTGACACCTGGCTGCCGCCCGCGTTGCTGGAGAAGGTCAGGATGTCCCCGGGCGCCAGCAAGGCGAGGTCGCGGCCGACCGAGACTCCCTGCTGCGCCTGCAAGGCGCTGGTGCGAGGCAGCGGGATCCCGTGCGCCGAGTACGCGTACTGGATGAGCCCCGAGCAGTCGAAGCCGTTGGTGCTGCTGCCCCCCCAGGTGTAGGGGGCGCCCATGGCGCCCAGCGCCGTTTCCACAACGGCATTCGCGAGCGGCGTTCCGGTGAGGCCGGGGGGCGGCGGAGCCGCCGGGGGAGCGGCGGTCGACGCGGTCGTGCCAGTCGACGAAGCGGGCGGCGATCAGGGCCGGCACCGTGAGCTCGGAGACCACCAGCACCTCGT
>DAOMFQ010000158.1:0-5429 GCA_035429905.1 Gemmatimonadales bacterium | reverse complement strand
CCATCACGCTGCAGACGTGGCCGGCGGCCAGGAACCCCTGCACCCGGTTGTCGGGCGCGTCCAGGATGGCGACCATGGCCGGCGGCACCGTCACGTGGGACACCAGCACGCTGAAATTGCCCACGCCGAGTTCCCGGGCGCGCCAGACGGCCATGGCGTTGGCCGGCGCCGTGGTCTCGAAGCCGACGGCGAAGAACACCACCTGCTTGTCCGGGTGCTTGATGGCGAGCTCGAGGGCATCGAGCGGCGAGTAGACCACCCGCACGTTCCCGCCGCGGGAGCGGATCTGCTGGAGGTCGCACTCGCTGCCCGGCACGCGCAGCATGTCGCCGAAGGAGGTGAAGATCACGTCGGGGCGCGCCGCCAGCAGGAGCGCCTTGTCGATCTGCTCCAGCGAGGTGACGCACACCGGGCACCCGGGGCCGTGGATCATCTCGACGGCGGGGGCCAGGATCTCGTCGAGGCCCTGCTTCACGATCGTGTGGGTCTGGCCGCCGCAGACCTCCATCAGCACCCAGCGCCGGGTGGCGGTGTCGAGGATCTGGCGGATGAGGGCGCGGGCCACCGCCGGGTCGCGATACTCGTTGAGGTACCTCATTGGGGGGCCCCCAGTTCCTCGTCGAGCAGGCTCATTTCCCGGAGCATGTCGTAGGTCCGGTTCGCCTCGACCTCGTCCACCCGCGAAATGGCGAAGCCGACGTGCACAACGACGTAGTCGCCCGGCGTGACCTCGTCGGCCACGTAGGCGAGGCACACCTCCCGCCGCACGCCGCCGAAGTCCACGGTACCCATCGGAAGCCCGCGATCACCGCGGATGTCCACGATCCGTCCTGGAATGCCGAGACACATGGGACAGCCTCCTCTGGGGTCAGCCGGTCAATCCGCGGGCCAGCCGGGCGGCGGCCACCGCGGCCTGCCCGTAGCTCACCGCGCCGTCGTTGGGGGAGAGCCGCCGGGGCCACAGCACCGTCAGCCCGAATCCGCGGAGCCGGCGCACCAGCGAGGTGAGCAGCCGCGCGTTCTGGAAGGTGCCGCCCCCGAGTGCGACGGTCCGTACGCCGGTCTCGTCCGCCAGGCGCCGCAGGACTTCCGCGGTGGCCCAGGCGACACTGGCGTGGAAGTCGGCGGCCAGGTCGGCCACGTCGTCGCCCCGCTGGCGGTGGGAGCCGAGGACCGCCAGGAGGTGGAGCGGATCGATGACCCACGCGCCGTCCTCGCCCCGCTCGAGCCCCACCCGAATCTCGGACGCGGTACGCCGTCCCGCCAGCGCCTCGAGCTCCATCGCGGCCTGCCCCTCGTAATGCGCGTGCTGCCGGACCCCGAGCACGGCGGCGGCGGCATCGAAGAGCCGTCCCATGGAGGAGGCCCACGGCGCGTTGAGCCCCCGGGCCACCTGAAGCTCGGCGAGCGTGCGCTCGGCGTCGGGGATGCCGGAGAAGGCCAGGGCGAAGGCGGGCGCGAGGTGCGGATCGAGCATCAGGTACCCGAGCGCGGCCCGCCAGGGATTCCGGGACGCCAGGTCGCCTCCGGGAAGGGGCGCGGGCCGAAGGTGCCCGACCCGCTTGAAGCCAAGGAGGTCGGCCTGGAGGATCTCGCCACCCCAGATGGTGCCGTCCTCGCCGAAGCCGACGCCGTCGAAGGTCGCCGCGAGCACCGCCTCCTCTCGCCCATGTTCGGCCATGACCGCCGCCGCGTGGGCATGGTGATGCTGCACCGGGGGCAGCACCGGGAGCCCGAGCTCCAACGCCACGCGCGTGGAGAAGTAGCCCGGATGGAGGTCGTGGACCACGGCGGTCGGCTGGATGCGGAAGAGAGCCTCGAAGCGCTGGAGCGCCGCATGGAAGTGTTCGAGGGTCTCGAGATTCTCGAGGTCGCCGATGTGCTGGCTGACGTAGGCGCGGCGGCCGTGCACCAGCGCAAACGTGTTCTTGAGGTGCGGGCCGACGGCGAGCAGCGGCGTGGGGCTCCCGACCGGCAGGTCGAACGGGAGGGGTGCGTACCCCCGAGCCCGGCGCAGGACGATGGGCCCCAGTTCGGTGCTCCGGAGCACGGAATCGTCGTAGCGGGCCACGATGTCCCGGTCGTGCAGCAGGAACCCGTCGGCGACGGCGCCGAGTCGCTCGATCGCCTCCTGATTGCCCGTGGCAATCGGCTCCTCGCTCAGGTTGCCGCTGGTCATGACCAGTGGCCGGCGGAGCCGATCCATCAACAGGTGGTGGAGCGGCGTGGTCGGCAGCATGACCCCGACGGCGGCGAGCCCCGGTGCGACCCCGTCGGCCAGGGTGGCACCCGCCACGCGCTCCAGCAGCACCACGGGCCGCTCCGCGGACTGGAGCAGTTCGGCCTCCAGGGGGCCGACGGCCCCGAGCCGGGCGGCATCCTCAAGCGTGCGGACCATCACGGCGAGGGGCTTGGCCTCCCGCCGCTTCCGCTCCCTGAGGCGCGCCACGGCGTCGGGATCGGTCGCATCGACCGCCAGCTGGAATCCGCCCACCCCGCGCAGCGCCAGGATCCGGCCGCCTCCAAGCACGGTCGCCGCCGCCGCGAGGGCTTCCTCGGACCCGACGGTTTGCGGCGCGCCCTTGGGTGTCGCGAACCAGAGCCGGGGTCCGCACGCGGGGCAGCTGTTTGTTTCGGAGTGGTGCCGCCGGTCTCCGGGCGTGTCGTACTCGCGCTGGCAGGCCGGGCACTGGGTGAAGGCCGCCATGCTGGTGCGCTCGCGGTCGTACGGCATGGCGGTGATGACCGTGAAGCGCGGCCCGCAGTCGGTGCAGGTGATGAACGGATACTCGAACCGGCGATTGGCGGGATCGCGGAGTTCCGCCTCGCAGGCGGCGCAAATGGCCACGTCGGGCGACACCGGCTGCCGCCGGTCGGGGTCGTCCTGGCTGGCCTCGATGGCGAAGCCGCTGAGCCCGGTGGGGGCGTGATGCTCGACGTCGATCCGCTCGATCCGCGCCAGCGGGGGGGCCTCGGGGCCGAGGGCCTCGAGGAAGTGCCGCAGCGAGTCCGGTGCGCCCTCGAGCTCGATTTGCACCTCGCCGGCCGAATTGAGCACCCAACCGTCGAGGTGGTGTCGCGCGGCGAGCCGGTGCACGAAGGGACGGAAGCCCACCCCCTGCACCACGCCCGTGACCCGGACGGCGAGCCCTTCCCGGTCCATCAGGCCGGGACGGGGCGCCGTGCCAGCTGCCGCAGGAAGTCGAACCACTCGTCGAGTCCCTCGCCGGTCAGGGAGGACGTCCGGAAGAAGCGCAGGGCGGGATTCACCTGCCGCGCGTAGCCCAGCGCCAGTTCGACGTTGAACGGCACGTACGGCAGGAGGTCGGTCTTGGTGAGCACGACGTACTGCGCCTGGCGGAACACCTTGGGATACTTGAGCGGCTTGTCCTCGCCCTCCGTCACCGAGAACAGCACTACCTTGGCGTCCTCCCCCAGGTCCCAGCTCGCCGGGCACACCAGGTTGCCGACGTTCTCGACGAACAGGAGGTCGGTGGCGCCAAGGTCGATGGCCTCGAGCGCCGTCTCGACCTGCTTCGCGTCGAGGTGGCAGGCGCCGCCGGTCACGACGGCCTGGACCAGGCGCGAGGTGTGCCGGGCCAGGCGGTCGGCGTCGTTCTGGGTCTGGACGTCGCCGGTGACGACCGCCATCCGGAGATCGTCGCCGAGCCGGGCCAGGGTGCGCTCGAGCAGCAGCGTCTTTCCGGACCCGGGCGAGGACACGAAGTTGAGCGCCGGCACCCCGGCGGCGGCCAGCCGCCCGCGCACCGATTGCGCGATCTCGTTGTTCCGGGCCATCACCGGCTCGCGGAGTTCAATCGTCCGGACGGTCATCGTCGAGCTCCAGGTAGGTCACGCGGAGGACGTCGCCCTGGCAGCGGGAAAGCACGGGCCGCGCCTGCCGGAACGGCGGCGCGGCCAGGAGCGCTTCCAGGCAGAACAACAGGTTGTCAGGCTCGAGGCCGGAATCATCGCCCACGTCCAGCCCCACCGAGATGAGCTGCGGCAGCTGCGCCGGGCTCAGGCGCTCTTCCGCGAGGCGGCAGACTTCCACCGCCACGCTCATCTCATGCATGCGCCAGCGCCCGCGGGGTCACACGGATGCCCCACTCCCGCAGCTGCCCCGCCATTCGCTCGGGGAGCCGGTCGACGCCCCGGGCCACCGCAGGGGTGAAGTCGGAGCGCATTTCGATGCGCACCGGCTCCACCCCGAGGGCCACGGTCACCGGCGGCAGGGTACCGCGGACCTGGGCGAGGGTCAGCACGTCCACGATGTCCACCTGGTGGACGGACAGCTTCTGGCCCAGCACCCGCGGCAGGTCGGGCCCGTCGAGGAAGACGTCCGCGCCGGGTTCCAGCCCGGCGCGGATGGCGTCCACCAGCACCAGCTTCCCGGCGGACTCGATGTAGGGGAGCAGGTTCATGCCCCAGGTGCCGCCGTCCATCAGCTCGACGCCCTCGCCGACCTCGAAGCGCTCGCGGAACCGCTCGAGCGCCACGACGCCCACGCCGTCGTCGCCCATGATCGGGTTGCCGAGGCCCAGCACCAGCACCGGCCGGGGATTATTCGTCCACATACTCGAGATCCGCGCGGATGTAGTGTCCGCCGCTGAAGATCCCGGACAGCCCGCCGCCATGCTCCGTGATCTCGGCCCGGAGGACGAGGTACACGTGGATGACGGGGAAGATGATGAACCACCAGGTGCTGAGGTGGTGGGTGAGCCGGATGATCTGCAACCCGCCGACGGCGCTGACCAGCGGGTTGGTGACGGTGTAGAAGAACCCGCCCGGGGCGGCCTGGCCGTACATCGCGAAGCCGGTCAGCACCATGACGACGGTCAGGACGTAAGTCGTCGTGTAGCTCAGCTGCTGGAGCGGGTTGTGCCCGATGTAATGCGGGGCCCGCTCCGGGTCGATCATCAGGTAGTACTTGACCTGCTTGACCAGGTTGACCCAGTCCCGCATGCGGATCGGGAAGAGCGCCGGGAGCCGCTCGAACTGGTTGCCGGCGAAGAGCCAGTAGACCCGGACGACGCCCGTCATGACGAGCACGCCGGCGGCCACGAAATGGCCGAGCCGGATGTAGCCCATCAGGTACTGCGGCGGGCCCCCGGTGGTCAGGAAGTAGGGGCGCCCGATGTAGAACCCGGTCACGATCAGGACGACGATGGCGATCGCGGCCACCCAGTGCATGACCCGGAGCGGACCGCCCCAGGGTTCCACCCAGCGGTAGTCACCCGTGGGCGCCGCGAACCGGCGCCCGATCGGGAAGAGCGGCGAATCGGCCAGGGGCGGCGGCGCGGGGCCGTGGCGCGGCGTGGAGGAGGTCATTGGACCTTGACCTCCACCACCGACCGGCCTTCGGCGTCGAGCACGTGCACGCCGCAGGACATGCAGGGGTCGAAGGAGTGGATGGTCCGCAGGATCTC
>DAOMFQ010000157.1:0-5487 GCA_035429905.1 Gemmatimonadales bacterium | reverse complement strand
CGCCTCGCGCACGGCGGCGGTGGCCACGGCCGCGATCCGGGTGGCCCCGCGGCGGCGGCAGACATCGGTCATCCGGCGGAGCGCGGCCAGCGCGCGGTCCATCGCCGCGGGGTCGAGGCGACCGGTGCCGGCCAGGCCCTGGGCGAGGCGGGGCTGCGCCTTGATCTCGTCGATCGGGACCAGGCCCGCCGCCGGGTCGTACTGGGCGATCAACAGCCGGATCGAGTTCGATCCGACGTCGATGGCGGCCAGCCGCTCCCTGGCGGGCGGGCCCGCCCGCTTCACCGGTGCGGGGCCCCGGCCGGCCAGGCGGCGTCCCCGCGGTCCTCGGCGTGGTGCTTGATCGACTTGCCTTCCACCAGGAATACGACGTCCTCCCCGATGTTGGTGGCCAGGTCCGCCACCCGCTCAAGATTGCGGCTGACCAGGAAGAGCTCCATGCCGGCGCCGATCATGTGCGGGTCTTCCATCATGTGGGTGAGCAGGATCCGGAACACCGACCGGTGAAGGATATCCACCTTGTCGTCCCGCCGACACACCTCGCGCCCCGCCTGGGCGTCGCCCCGGATGAAGGCCTCGAGCGCGTCGGAGAGCATGTCGCGCGCGAGGCGCGCCATCTCGACGATCTCTGGCTCGGGGGCGATGCCGCGGAGCCCGGCGAGCCGGCTGGCCGACTGCGCGATGTTGACCGCGTGGTCGCCCACCCGCTCGAGGTCGTTCGCGATCTTGAGCGCGGAGGTCAGCATCCGGAGGTCGCGCGCCATCGGCTGCTGCAGGGCCAGGAGGTTGATGCACATCTCCTCCAGCTCGACCTCCATCTGGTCGATCACCCGGTCGCCGGTGATGACGGCCTGGGCCTTGGTGCTGTCGCGCTCGAGGAGCGCCTCGACGGCCAGCCCCAACGCAGCTTCCGCCTCGCCCGACATGGTAAGCAGGCGGATCTTGACCTGGCTCAGGTCGTCGTGAAAGTGCCGGTGGGCCTCGGTCATCCGAATCTCCCGGTGATGTACGCCTCCGTGCGCTCGTGCGCCGGGGCGGTGAAGAGTTGCTCGGTCTCGCCGAATTCGATGAGTTCGCCGCGGTCGAAGAAGCCGGTGAAGTCGGACACCCGCGCCGCCTGCTGCATGTTGTGAGTCACGATCACGATCGTGTAGTGCCGCTTCAGCTCGAAGATCAGCTCCTCGACCTTCTGGGTGGCGAGCGGGTCGAGGGCGGAGCAGGGCTCGTCCATCAGGAGGACGTCGGGCGCGTTGGCCAGCGCGCGTGCGATGCAGAGCCGCTGCTGCTGGCCGCCGGAGAGCCCGGTGCCGGGCTCGTGCAGCCGGTCCTTCACCTCGTCCCACAGGGCGGCCTGCCGGAGGCAGCGCTCCACCAGGTCGGGCAGGTCGCGGTGGAGCACCAGGCGGTTGATCGCCGGGCCGTACGCCACGTTGTCGAAGATCGACTTCGGGAAGGGATTGGGGCGCTGGAACACCATCCCGATCCGGCGGCGGAGGTCCACGAGGTCCCGGCCGGGCGCGTACACCGAGGTGCCATCGAGGAGGAGGTCGCCGCCATGCCGTACGCCCGGCAGCAGCTCGTGCATCCGGTTGATGGCCCGGAGGAAGGTGGACTTGCCGCAGCCGGACGGACCGATGATGGCGGTGACCGCATGCCGCTCGACGCCGAGGGAAATCCCCTTGAGCACCTCGTTGTTGCCGTAGGCGAAGCGGAAATCGCGGGCCTCCACCACCGGCTCGCCGGGGCGGCGGGTGTCCGCGGAGATCACGCGCGGGGCCAGGGTGGGCCTGAGGTTCGATGCGTGCGGCATGGCCGTCCGTCCGAGAAGTGTGGTCATCCGAACCGCCCGGTGATGTAGGCCTCCGTCTCCTCGCGAGACGGGGAGGTGAACAGTTGACGGGTGGCGCCCGTCTCGATCATCCCGCCCAGGTAGAAGAACGTCGTCGTGTCCGACACCCGGGCCGCCTGCTGCATGTTGTGGGTCACGATGACGATCGTGAACTCCTTCTTGAGCGTGAAGAGCAGTTCCTCGATCCGCTGGGTGCCCTGCGGGTCGAGCGACGCCGTCGGCTCGTCCAGCAGCACGACCTCCGGCCTCGGCGCGATGGTCCGCGCCACGCACAGCCGCTGCTGCTGCCCCCCCGAGAGCGCCATGGCGCTCGTCGCGAGCCGGTCCTTCACCTCGTCCCACAGCGCGGCGCCCTTGAGGGCCTCCTCAACGGTCGCCGAGAGTTCGGCCCGGGAGCGGCGCTGGCCCACCCGGAGTCCCGCGGCCACGTTGTCGAAGATCGACATCGTGGGGAAGGGGGTGGGCTTCTGGAAGACCATCCCCACCCGCCGGCGGAGCTGCATCGGGTTCACGTCCGGGGAGTACACGTCGCGCCCGTCGAGCAGCACCCGTCCGGTGATCCACCCGCCCGGCGACAGCTCGTGCATCCGGTTGAGCGAGCGCAGGAAGGTGGACTTCCCGCAGCCCGACGGCCCGATGAGGGCGTGCACCCGGTTGGCGTCGAAGCCGATCGTCACGTCCTTTACGGCCGTCGCCTTGCCGTACATGGCGCTCAGGCGCTCGGTCTCGATCCGCACCCGGGCGTCAGCCATTCTGGGAGAACTTCCGCCGGGTGGCGAACCGGGCCGCCACGCTGAGCGTCAGCACCACGAGGATCAGGACGAGGGCGGTGGCCCACGCAAGCTGGTGCCACTCCTCGTAGGGGCCGATGGCGTAATTGAAGACCACCAGCGGCAAGGCCGCCATCGGCTGGTCGAGGTTGAACGAGAGGTACTGGCTCCCCAGCGCCGTGAAGAGGAGCGGCGCCGTTTCGCCGGCCACGCGGGCCACCGCCAGCAGGCTGCCCGTCACGATGCCCGGCAGAGTCGTCCGGACCACCACGGTCAGGCTGGTGCGCCAGCGCGAGTAGCCGAGGGCCAGCGCCGCCTCCCGGAGGGAATGCGGCACCAGCTTGATCATCTCCTCGGTGGTCCGGGTGACCATCGGGATCATGAGCATGGCCAGCGCCGCGCTGCCGGCGAGCGCCGAGAAGTGCTTCTGCGATGCCACGATCCAGGTCCAGGCGAACACGCCCACCACGATGGACGGAGTGCCGTTCAGCACGTCGGACACGAACCGCGTGACGAAGGCGAGCCGCGACGACGGGTACTCCGCGCAGTAGATGCCGCCCCCGATGCCGAGCGGGAGGCCGATCAGGCAGGCGGTGCCGACGATGAGCAGGGTGCCGACGATGGCGTGGAGCACGCCGCCGCCCGATTCGCCGGCGGGCACCGGCATCCTGGTGAAGAAGGCGAGGTTGAGGCTGGTGGCCCCCTTCGCCACCAGCGTGCCGAGGATCAGCAGCAGCGGCAGCACGGCCAGGATCACCGCCAGGCCCATCAGCCCCACCATCAGGTGGCTCCGCAACCGGCGTGAGGAGGCGCGGCTCATGCCGTTCTTCCCCCGCCGCCCCGGGCCACCTTCCAGATGAGGAGCCGGGCCGCCGCATTGATCAGCACCGTCACCACGAAGAGGGTGAAGGCCACGTAGGCCAGGGCCGAGAGGTGGATGTTCTCGACCGCCTCGGAAAATTCATTGGCGATCGCCGCGGCCATGGTGTAGCCCGGCGCAAAGAACGAGGCGGCGATCTCGTGGCGGTTCCCAATGACCATCGTGACGGCCATCGTCTCGCCGAGCGCGCGTCCGAGGCCGAGAATCACGGCCCCGATGATCCCGGAGCGGGCGTACGGGAGCACGGCCCCGGTCAGCGCCTCCCATCGGGTGGCGCCCAGCGCCATCGCCGCCTCGCGCTGGGTGTTCGGCACTGCCAGCAGCACTTCCCGGCTCACCGACATGATATAGGGCATGACCATGATGGCGAGGATGACGGCCGCGGAGAGCATGCCCGGGCCGTAGATCGGCCCCTGGAAGAACGGGAGGAAGCCCAGCGTGTCCTTGAGGAAGGGGTACACCGTGGCTCGGAGGAAGGGGATCATGACGAAGATGCCCCAGAGCCCGTACACCACGCTCGGGATGGCCGCGAGCAGCTCGATGAGGAAGGCCACCGGCCCTCGTATCCGCATCGGCGCGAACTCGGTCAGGAAGATCGCCACGCCGAGCGAGAGCGGCACGGCGATGATCAGGGCCAGGGTGGAGGACACGACGGTGCCGAAGATGAGGGGCAGGGCACCGAACTGGCCGCTGACCGGGTCCCACTCGCTCGAGGTGAGGAACCCGAACCCGAACTCGCCGATCGCCAGCCGGGCGCCGGACCAGAGCTCCCAGACCAGGAAGGCCAGGAGCACCGGTACGGCGAGGGCGGCCGCGGTGAGCAGGAGCCGGAACACTCGATCGCCGATCCGCGCGCCGGCGAGCGAGGCGCCTCCTGGCTGGGCGGGAGCTGTCATGGGGCGAGAACCTACCGGAGAATCGTAGGCGGACCGTCACGCCAGTGTAACGGACCTGTCACGGCGACCCCCGAACGCACGAGCGGCCGGCCCCGAGGTGGAGCCGGCCGCCCGCGTGCCGCTTCCTCGCGGTAACTAGTTGGCGGGAATCGGCTTGCCCCCGGCCTTGAGGGCCGCGATTCGCGGCTTGATGAGGCCGATGACCTCCGCCGGCAGCGGGGCGTATTGGAGTTGCCCCGCCATGGCCTGTGCCTCCGGCGTGACCATCCACGCCAGGAAGTTGCGGAGGAGCCTGGCCTTCGCCGGATCCTTGCTGTCGGTGCGCACCAGGAGCCAGGTGAAGGAGGAGATCGGGTAGCTCTGGGCGCCCGGCGCGTTGGTGATCGACACCCGGAAGTCGGTGTCCTTGGCGAAGCGCGCACTGGCCGCGGCCGCCGTGGCCGAGGCGAGGCTCGGGACCACGAAGTTCCCCGCGGCGTTCTTGACCTTGGCGTACGGCAGCTGGTTGGACAGCGCGTAGATCAGCTCCACGTACCCGATGGTGCCCTCCAGCTGCTTCACCTGCTGGGTGACGCCCTCGTTGCCCTTGCCGCCGAGCCCGATCGGCCACTTGACCGACGTGGCGTAATTGACCTTGTCCTTCCACTCGCGCGACACCTTGGTCAGGAAGTCGGTGAAGATGTAGCTGGTGCCGGACCCGTCGGAGCGGTGCACCACGATGATATCGGTGTTGGGCAGCGCCACGCCGGGGTTCATCGCCACGATCCGCTTGTCGTTCCACTTGGTGATGCGGCCGAGGAAGATGTCGGCGATGGTCGGGCCATCCAGCTGGAGCTGGGTGGCGCCGATGGACGGCAGGTTGTAGGTCAGCACCACGGCGCCGATGACGGTCGGTACGTGGAGCACGTTCCCCTGGACGGCCTCGATCTGGGCCACGCTCATCGGCCCGTCGGTGGCGCCGAAGTCCACGGTGCCCTCGGTGAACTGGCGGATGCCGCCGCCGGAGCCGATGGACTGGTAATTGATCTGCACGCCGGTGGCCTTGTTGTAGGCGTCGAACCACTTGGTGTAGATCGGGTTCGGGAAGGTGGC
>DAOMFQ010000156.1:0-5504 GCA_035429905.1 Gemmatimonadales bacterium | reverse complement strand
CCACCGAGAAGATGCAGACGTTCACCGAGTGGGTGAAGGTGTACTCGTCGTAGTCCCGGATCGTCGTGAGCCCGACGATGGAGGTCTCGTTGTTGAGCACCTGGTCAACCACGAGCTGCACCGCGCGCTTCACCTTCTTCAGGTTGGCGGTGCGGCCCAGCCGAACGCTGTTCACCACATCCTTGGTGACCGCGACGCCCTGCGCGTACGTGCGCTTGGCCACCTCGCGCGCCTCGGCGGTGTCCTTCGGCTCCTCGACGGCCGAGAGCGGCTCGAGCTGCAGGTGCCGGATGTCGGCCCGCTGGCAGCGGGTCATGAGCTCGTCGAACCGGCTGCCGGCCACGTCGCGGGTGCCGAGGCTCAGGAAGACGCTCAGCAGCGCCTGCCACTCCCGCCGTTCGACGCCCTGCACGATCCGGAAGGTGCCCACCTCGAAGGTGCGGAGGAGGCCGAGCACCTGGCTGAAGGAGGCGTAGTTGTCGAGCTCCAGCCGGAGCCGGGTGTCGTTGACGAAGAGGAAGTCGCCCGAGACGCGGATCTCGACCTCCTCCTCGGTGCCCAGCAGCTGCGCGCCGGCGGCGAGCAGGTCGTCGAGCGCCTTCTGCACGGTCGTATTTTCCAGCGGGTAGAGCTTGAGGCTCCGGAGCGCCGCGTAGAACGAGAGGAGCAGGCTCCGCCCGTCGTGCCGGAGGTTGTGTTCCGCCGACTGCGGATCGTGGGTCACTCGGCCACCCCCCGGAGCGCGGCGGTCACGGCATTCCGCACCTGGCGATCGTTGTCCTCGGCCACCGACTCCAGCACGGCGCGGGCGTCGGCGGTGCCGATCTTGCCCAGCCCGAGCGCGGCGCACATCCGCACGTCGGCGCTCTGCTTCCGGCGGAAGAAGCCGCGCCGGACGATCAGGTCGCGCAGCACCCCCAGCCCCCCCGCCCCCGCGATGGCGCCGTAGGCCTCGAAGAAGGCGCGGCGCTCGTTGAAGTCGAGGTCCTTCCGCCCCTTCCCCTGCACCACCTCCTCGACCCGCTTGAGCGCGCCCTTGTAGCCGCGGGCGCTCAGCGCCTTGAGCGCGGCCACGCGCACTCCCCGGTCGTCGTCGCCGATGGCCCGCTCCAGCAGCACCAGCGCCCCGGGCGTCCCGATCTGGATGAGCGCTTCGGTGGCCGCCAGCCGCAGGGACGCATCGGCCCGGCCGTACACGTCGCCCAGTCCAGCCACCGCCCCCTCGAGCTTGAGCCGACCGGCGAGCTCGATGGCGCCCGGCAGCGCTTCGGGGTCGCCCGAGCGGAGGAGCCGGAGCAGCTCGCCCTGGTGCGCCGAGGCGAGGTGCTGGACCGCCGCCTCGACCAGTGCCCGCACGGGGGCCGAGGTGAGTCGGGGCGTCCACTCGACCAGGGTGGCCAGCGCCTTCGGCCGGAGCTCGCGCAGCAGCTCGGTAATGTCGGCGTCGCTGGGGCGGCCAGTGCCCTCGTCGAGCGCCTGCATCAGCTGGCTCACGATGGCCGGCTCGCTCAGCTGCTCGATGAACTGGACGAGGCGGGCCTTGTGCGCGGGGGAGAGGTTCGGCGCGCGCTCGCCGAGCACCCGCGTTTCCCGCAGTACCGCCGCGCTCGCGCGGAATTCGCCGGCGTTGAGCATGCTGGGGAACAGCGCCTCCAGCACCCCGAGGATCTCCTCGCGCACCTCCGCCGTGCCCTCGCCCTCGAACAGGTCGTAGAGCGCCGTGAGGGAGGCCTCGCGGAGGTCGCGGGAATACTCGAGCTTGAGGTCGGCGGTCAGCATGTCGACTTCGGCGCCGTCGAGGAAGTAGAGCGTCGAGTCGAACTCGTCGAGGTCCACCACGCCCTTGGGCCGCGTGGCCGTGTCCACCGCGCCGCCCGCCTCGCCCGCGGCGTCGGTGGCTTCGCCCTCCTCCACCTCCTCCCCGGGGGCGGCGACCCCGCCCGGGCCCTCGCCCTCCATGACGCCGGCCAGGTCCTTCTTCACTTCGGCGGCGAAGGAGGCGCCCGCGGCGTACTTGGCGCCAGCCACCATCTCGTCGGTCCCGAAGTCCTGGACGAACTCCGCGAACCGCATGTCCACGTACTGGAATTCCTCGGTCCACAGGAGCGTGAACAGGTCGTCCGCCGCGTCGGGCGCGAGCCCGCGCACCTTGTTGATGACGCTGAGCAGGCGCGGCAGCTCCGCCTGTTCGACGCCCTTCTTCAGCGTGAGCACCCGGAGGCCGTCCTTGTACAGCGTCCACGCCAGGCTGTCCGCCTTGTGGAGCTGGTGGTACACGACCACCCCTTCCCACACGAAGTCGGTCTCCTGGACGGCGAGCACGAGTTCGTCCACGGCCGACCACACCGGCTCGAACGCCGTCTGCAGGTTCTGGGCAGCGCGGTGATACATCGGATTGTTGGGGAGGTACATCTGGAAGGCCCGCGACGCCTTGGTGAGCGTGCGCAGGAGTTCTTCCACCTGTTCCGGCGGCAGCACGTGCTCGAACTCAGCGCCCGGTTCGGTCACCGCGTGTCTCCCGTGAGCGCCGCCACCCGCACGGCGTCCGTGGGGCCCCGTCGGGTCATCAGGGGCCGGCCCAGATGTTCAACAGCCACTGCAAGATAAGAGGCCCCGTCGCCATCGGCCACCGCAATTTGGCCCGCAGTGGTGGGGGCGGAACCGCCCCCCTGGGCGGGGTTGACCTTCGGGAGGTGTTCGGGTAGCTTGATTCGGGCTCTCTTCGGTCATCCGCACGGAGGCACGGTATGCCACTCACCCGCCGGCAAAGCGAACTGCTCGCGTACCTGCAGGAGCAGATCTCGGACAACGGGTACGCGCCGAGTTTCGAGGAAATCGCCGAGCACTTCGGCTTCCAGTCGCTCGCCACCGTGCACGAGCACCTCACCAACCTCGAGCGGAAGGGCTACATCCGCCGCTCGTACAACGAGAGCCGCTCCATCGAGGTGCTGCCGCCCCGGGGCACCGCGGTCGCCTCCGAAATCCCGGTGCTCGGCCGGGTGGCCGCCGGCACGCCGATCGAGGCGGTCATGCACAGCGAAACCCTCTCGGTGCCGAACGAAATGCTGCCCACCCGCGGGCCCAACTACGCCCTGCAGGTGCAGGGCAGCTCCATGATTGACGCCCATATCATCGACGGCGACTACGTGGTGGTCCACGGCCGCCACGCCGCGGAAAACGGCGAGATGGTCATTGCGCTCATCAACGGCGCCGAGGCCACGGTCAAGAAGTTCTACCGCGAGGCCGGCGGATGGATCCGCCTCCAGCCCGCCAATGAAACGATGCAGCCGATGCGCTTCCAGGAGCAGGACGTCCTGATCCAGGGCGTCGTGGTCGGCGTCATCCGGAAGTACTGACGCCCGGGCACCCATTCACCCCCGCCAGTCCCGAACGCCAATTCCACGGGCGGCCCACTCGGCCGCCCGTCGTGCAAACACGTCCACCTATCGCCCCGCCGCGTGCACGCCCGAGAATTCGGGTGCCCCGATGCGGAGGCTAGGTGGCCAGCTGGACAAGGGTTGCGAATCAGGGAACGGCCGGCGGCGGAAACTGGCCGCACCGGCGCACGAAAATGGTAGTGATCAAGCGGGCCTTTTGTCAATTCTGACAAGCAGTTGCGCGTCTTGCCGCCGCCCTGCCGAACGGGCTAGATTTCGCGCCGATGAGCCGGACTTTTCTTGCCGTGATGCACTTCGATGGCGGTCGCTATCTCGGCTGGCAGCGGCAGGCGTCCGGACGCTCGGTGCAGGGCGAGGTCGAGGCGGTACTCGCACGGCTCGCCGGGCGCCGGGTGGTGGCCCACGCGGCGGGCCGCACCGATGCCGGGGTGCACGCCCGGGGCATGGGCGTGAGCTTCAGCCTCGCCGCCAAGTGGGAACCCGAAGCCGTGCGGCGGGCCATGAACGCGCTCCTGCCGCGGGACTGCTGGATCGAGTCGGTGCGGGGGGCCGGGCCGGGGTTCCACGCGCGGAAGAGCGCACTCGGCCGGGCCTACCGCTACGACATCGGGGTGGACGCCGCCTGCATGTCGCCATTCCGCCGGCCCTACGAATGGGCGCTGGGGCGCCCGCTCGATGTGGCCCGCATGCGGAGCGCGGCCGCCCAGTTGCCGGGGGAGCACGATTTCCGCGCCTTCGCCGTCAAGGGCGAGCCGAAGCCGCACTATCGCTGCACGCTGCGTGAGGCCGAGTGGCGCGATCGGCCGGCCGGTCAGGGTGTCGCCTTCCACGTGGCGGCCGACCGGTTCCTGCATCACATGGTCCGCATGCTGGTGGGCACCATGGTGGACATCGGCCTCGACCGGCGGCCGGTGGAGGACATGACGGCCCTGCTGGCGCGACAGGACAACGCCGACACCAGCCCGCCCGCGCCGCCTGAAGGATTGTATTTCGTCTCCGCCAGCTATCCGGCGGAGGCGTTCGTCGACCACACCGGGGACGCCGCATGACGCCTCGCCAGATCGCCGCACGCCACGCTGCCCGCGCTGCCCTTCGCGGCGCGCGGGTGGGCGCGGCCGGCGGGCTCGTCCTGGCGCTCGCGGCCACGGTGCTCCCGGCCCAGGCCGTCACCCCCTCCGCCGCCACCCTCGACTCCAGCCGCCGCACCGCGATCGTCACCGCGGTGGAGCGGCTGGCACCCGCGGTTGTGTCCATCAGCGTCGCCGCGCGGCAGCAGGTGGCCATGCGGTCCTCCTGGGCCGACATGTTCGTGCCACGCTACGCCTCGCAGCTGGTGCGCGGCTCCGGCACCGGGTTCCTGATCCGGAGCAACGGCGTCATCCTCACCAACCAGCACGTGGTGTCCGGCGCGGAACAGATCACCGTCACCCTGCGCGACGGGACCCAGCTGCCCGCCCGGCTGGTCGGCGCCGACCCGGTGGCCGACATCGCCGTCATCCAGGTGACCGGCCGCTCGCTCCCCACCGTGCCGCTCGGCAAGAGCAGCTCCCTCATGGTCGGCGAGTGGGTCGTGGCCCTCGGCAACCCGTACGCCGATTACCTGGGCAACACCGAGCCGACCGTCACCGCCGGCGTCGTCAGCGCCACCGGCAGGAACATCCTCCCTTCCGAGGGTCAGGCCGGCCTCTACCTCGACATGATCCAGACCGACGCCGCCATCAACCCCGGCAACTCGGGAGGCCCGCTCGCCAATGCGCTGGGCCAGGTGGTGGGCGTCAATTCGTCGATCCTCTCGAACAGCGGCGGCTCGATCGGGCTGGGCTTCGCCATTCCCATCGAGCGCGCCCTCCGCGTGGCCGACATGCTGCTCGCCGCCGGCGCGGTCCGGCGCGCCTGGACCGGGCTCGACGTGACGCCGCCGCAGAGCTTCGAGGACTGGCGGGCGCTGAACGGCGTGGGCGTGGCCAGTGTGGCGCCCGGCGGGCCGGCGGCTCGCTCCGGCCTCGCGCGGGGCGACGTACTGGTGTCGGCCAACAGACGCACCCTACACAACCATATCGACTGGGAGTCGGTCAAGCTCGACCTCGAGGTGGGCGATACGGTGAC
>DAOMFQ010000155.1:0-5546 GCA_035429905.1 Gemmatimonadales bacterium | reverse complement strand
ACAAACGGCTCCGTCAGCGTGAACGTCACCTGCGCGCCAGGCAGGATCGTGATGTCCTGGTCCCCGGTCTCGTTGGCCACCGCCGCGCCGCCGGCGGCACCGACGACACCGCCGATCACGGCGCCCTTGGTGTTCCCGCCGATGACCCCGCCCAGCACCGCGCCGGCCGCCGCACCACCTGCGACCTTGCCGACCGTCCCACCCGTAATGCCCCGCCCCTTCAGGGTGTAGGTCATGTGATCCACGGTGCCGGCAGCGGGATAGCTCGTGCCGTCAATCTCGACCGCCGTGAGCTTGGCGGAAAACGTCTCCTTGCCACCCTTCGTGGGCGCCGACTTGAATTGCGTGAGCAGGATCGTGACGGTGGAGCCCGCCGGGATGACGACCCGGCCCTCGGCGTCCTTGACCGCGGTGCCGACGGTGGCCAGCATGCTGGCGCCGGACTTCGTGGTCCGCGAGCTGACGGTGTCATTGGCCGCCGCGGCGAAGGTGGTGCCGGAGGCCAGCGTCGGCGGCGGCGCGGGGGCCACCGGCTTCGGCTTGGGTGCAACCTCCTTGGGGGCGGCCGGCTTCGGCGTCGACGCAGCAGGGGCTGCCGCGGCCGGGGTGCTGGGCGTGGCGGCAGTGTCGCTCATGGGATTGGTGCTATCCTGCTGCGCCATCGCCAGGTCGCGGCTCAGGCTGTCCGCGGTGGCGGTGTCGGACTTGTCGCCCCCACCGCCGCAGGCGGCGAGGCCGAGGACGCAGAGGGCGGTCATCGTGTAACGCATGGTCGATCTCCTGATGGTGGCGGCTTGCCGGGCGCGGGGCGGCCCGGCGACATTGTAAAGATATGTTGAGTCCCAAAAAATGCTGAAGGAACTTCGGGCGCTTGTGCCCTACCTCACAAAGTACAAGTCGACCTACCTGGTCGGCCTGCTTTGCGTGGTGGTGTCCAACGCGCTCATCACCCTCGGCCCGAAGATCCTCGAGCGCGGCATCAACCTGATCGACAGCGGGGCCACCAGCGCCGAGGTCGGCCGGGCGGCCTTGCTGCTGGTTGGAGTGACCCTCCTCGGCGGTACGGCACGCTTCGGCATGCGGCAGCTCCTCAACAGCGGCAGCCGCTGGGTGGAGTTCGACCTCCGGAACGATCTCTTCCGCCAGCTGGAGCGGCTCTCCCCGTCGTTCTACGATCGCGCCTCGACCGGCGACCTGATGGCCCGCTCCACCAATGACCTCCTGTCGGCCCGCATGGCCGCCGGCCCCGCCCTCATGTACATGGTGGACACGGCGGTCCGGATCGGGATGGTCCTGCCGGCCATGATCTCCATGAGCCCGAAGCTCACCCTGCTCGCGCTCCTGCCGCTGCTCGGGCTCCCGGTGGTGATGATCCTGCTCGGTGGACAGATCCACCGCCGCTCGCTGGCCATCCAGGACCAGTTTGCCGTGGTGACCGCGCATGTGCACGAACATCTCTCGGGCGTGCGGATCGTGCGCGCCTACCGGCAGGAGGCCGCCGAGACGGCCGAGTTCCGGCGGCTGAACGACGAGTACCGCGAACGCAACGTGGCACTGGCCCGGGCGCAGAGTGCCTTTCACCCGTTGCTGGCCGCACTCGGCGGACTGGGCGGCGTGGTCGTGCTGGCCGTGGGCGGGCGGCTGGTCATCGCCGGCACCGTGAGCGTCGGCGAGTACGTGGCCTTCGGGGTGTACCTCATGATGCTGGCCTGGCCGCTCATCGCGCTCGGCTGGGCCGTCACGCTGGTACAGCGGGGCGAGGCCTCGATGGCCCGGATCAATGCCCTCTTCCGCGAGCACCCCGACATTACGTCGCCGGCCAATCCCGCCGTCCTCCCGCCCCGCCGCGGCGCCCGCAGCATCGCGATGGAGGGCGTCTGGTTCCGGTATCCCAGCGCCCACGACCGCGGATGGGTGCTGCAGGATGTCTCGTTCCGCGTCGAGCCCGGCCAGTCGCTGGCCATCGTGGGCGCCACCGGCTCGGGCAAGTCCACCATGGTCGAGCTCCTGGCCCGGAGCTACGACCCCGACCAGGGACGCGTCCTGCTCGACGGATTGGACATCCGTGCCCTGTCGCTCGAGGAACTGCGCCGCAACCTCGGCGTGGTGCCGCAGGAGACCTTCCTCTTCAGCGCCACCGTCAGGGACAACGTGCTGCTCGGGGCGCCCGACGACGGGCGCCTGGACCGGGTGGCGGCGGTGTCGCAGCTTTCCGAGGCGCTCCCCGACCTGCCCAACGGCTATGACACCATGCTGGGCGAGCGGGGTATCAACCTGTCCGGCGGGCAGAAGCAGCGGGCGGCCATTGCCCGCGCGCTGGCGCAGGACCCTCCCGTCTTCGTGCTGGACGACGCACTCTCCGCGGTGGACGCCCACACCGAAGCACGGATCCTGGCCGGGCTCCGCGACGCGCTCGCGGGCCGGACCAGCGTCATCATCTCGCACCGGCTCGCGGCGGTGCGCGACGCCGACTGGATCATCGTGCTCGACGGCGGCAAGGTCGTGGAGGAAGGGGTGCACACGGACCTGCTGGCGCGCGGGGGGCGGTACTGGGAGTTGCTCAGGCGACAGGAGATCGAGGCACAGCTGGAAGCGTAGGGAAGAACGTCACCCCGGCGCAAGCCGGGGTCCAGATGCTCGAACAGACTGGATCCCGGCTTTCGCCGGGATGACGATCGACAATTGATCCAGGAGCCTGAAGTGAAACAGAACGAACCACTCGTCGTGGGCGCCTTCGTGATCGCTCTGGGCCTCGCCGCTGCCGGCTGGCTGGGCGGCGCCGGCCTCGCGCGGAGCCGGACCGCCGACCGCTACGTGACCGTCAAGGGTATCTCCGAGCGCGACGCCCAGGCCGACCTGGCCCTCTGGCCCCTCCGCATCGTGGTGAGCGACAACGACCTCGGCCGGGCCTACACCCGCCTCGAAACCCAGCTCCAGCAGGTGCGGGTCTTCCTGGCGCGCCAGGGGATCGACACCGCGCAGACCGAGCTGCAGTCCTTCTCGGTCACCGACGCCTTCACCAACCAGTACCGCAATTCCGATGTCGTCACCCGCTATGTCATCAACCAGACCCTCATGGTGCGGAGCGGCGAACCCGCCAAGGTGCTGGCCGCGAGCCAGAAGGTGGGCGAGCTGGTCCAGGCGGGGGTGGTCTTCTCCTCGGGGGCCGAATACGGCTCCGGCGGCCCGACCTTCGTGTTCTCCGGGCTCAACGAGCTCAAGCCGGCGATGATCGCGGAGGCCACTGCGCGGGCCCGGGAGTCGGCCGACCAGTTCGCGACCGACTCCAAGAGCCAGCTCGGCGGCATCCGCCGCGCCAACCAGGGCGTCTTCGAGATCCTCGCGCGCGACCAGGCGCCGGGCATCCAGGAACAGGGGCAGATTTCCAAGAAGGTGCGGGTGGTGGCCACGGTGGAGTACTTCCTCCGGTGACGAGCCGCGCACCAGTCCTCCGCCTCGCGTCCGCTATCGTGGCCCTGGGGCTGACGGCCGCCCCGGTTCGCGCGCAAGACACGGAGATGACAAAGCAGGAGTATTTCAAGTTCGTCCCGCTCTCGTACCCCCGCATCGTGCGCCAGACCGCGGCCGACAGCGCCTTCGATCTCTACGGCGCCCCGTCGGGCGCGAGCTTCCGGGACGTCGCGCCGCGGGACGGCATCGACGACGCCCGCGGGCAGCTCCTGCAGGCACTCGGCGTGCGCTTTGCCCCGTTCATGATCCGGAACACCGGCAACGTCCCGCTCGACATGCAGAAGGCCCAGCAGGTCAGCGGCGCCACCATCCTGACGGTGGACCGTTGGGACATCCACGCCAGCTCCACCCTGATCGGCACCGAGACCGTCAACTTCGCCGACCTGGGTACGCAGCCCTGCCCCGCGGGCGCCGTCTCCCGCGACAGCCTGCTGACCCTCATCCGCGCCCAGACGCCGATCGAGGACTGCCGGGTGCTCCAGCTCCTCCGCCAGTTCGATCCCAACCATCCGGAAGAGGAGACCTTCAACACCGCCGCCGTGGCCGCCGATTACCGGCCCTTCTCGGTGATGTACTGGAACTGGCCCGGTGTCGGGCCCGAGAGCTGGAAGGCCGCCTTCGAAAGCCCGGCCACCGGATTGATGCGGGAGGAGTACCGGCCGGCCATCTCGATCTACGTGCACCCGTTCATCGTGCCGGTTTCGGTGGTGGGGGTCAACGAGCCGCGCTACGAGTTCATCCTGCAGTACTGGTTCTTCTACCCGTACAACGACGCAGGCAACAAGCACGAGGGCGACTGGGAGCACATCAACGTCGTCGTGAGCCCGATGTCCGAGGTGACCGGCCCCGCCACGGCGGCGCAGGTCGAGGCACTGCTGCGGCGCGGCCCCGACCAGCTGGACGGCGGCGATCCGCTGGTCATCCGGCGCGTGGACTACTACTTCCACGAAAACGTCATGCCGGTGGATTACAGCATGCCGAACGCCTACGCGCCGCGTGACGAGTGGCGCCGGCAGTTCCAGTCGGCCGCCCAGGAGAAGGTCGGCACCGGGCATATCGCCGCCACGGTGCGCTTCCGCGCCTGGGCCGACACCGGGGAGACGAAGGTCAACACCCACCCGATCGCCTACATCGGGGCCAACAGCAAGGGCCTGGACCTGTTCCTCTACGCCCCGGGCGCCCGCAACCAGAACGGGCACGGGACCTATCCCTTCTCCGGGATCTACGAAAACATCGGGCCCGCCGACGCCGCCGAGGAGCTCAAGAAGGAGTTCGACCATCAGGCGTACCTGACGGGTGGCAAGCCGCTGCCCGACTACGTCGAGCCGTTCGACTCGGCCAGCCGCGTCAAGCTGCTGCCCGACTGGGAACGGGTGCACCCCCAGGTGCTGACTGACGCCGATGTCCGGCGCGACTGGGCCTGGTTCGTCCTGCCGATCCGCTCCGGGTACCCGGCTTCCGCGTCACCGTTCGCCGGCATCATCAGCCACGCGGAGACCGGCAACCTGGCGCCGTTCACGGTGACGTACAACGGCGGGTGGAACCGGAGCGGCGCGGCGGGGGGCTATCACCTCTATGATCCGCACCGGCTGCACGCCATCGTGACGGCGTCGCCGCTGGACCAGGTGCAGAACAACCTCGGCTTCCTCAATGCGCCGCTGGTGGCGCTCATCACCCTGCCGCCGATCGACGTGCTGTACAAGGTGCTGCTCATCCCGGTGCGCCGGGGGTTCGGGAAGTTCCCGGACCAGTACATCCCCAAGGCCGAGCTGCCGGTGCGCGTCATGTCGGCCGCGGGGGGCGTCATGACCAACAACATGAAGCCGGAGTGGACCGCGCTCTTGCTCGCCGGGCCGCAGCTCGACTCGATCGTGGGGCGCCTCTTCGCAGCGGATCCCGACGTGGCGGGCTACGGCGAGGAGACCGACGTGGCGGAGGACGCCACCTCCTACGCCGTCCAGGCCGCGTTCTACCTGGGCAAGCGCTGGGTGACCGAGAACACCTTTCATCACTCCAACAGCGGCCTCAGCATCACGGTGCCGCTTTCGGGCCGCCCCGCCGATCCCTTGTTCGAC
>DAOMFQ010000154.1:0-5553 GCA_035429905.1 Gemmatimonadales bacterium | reverse complement strand
GGCGCAAGTGCCAGGGCCAGCGCCGTGGACACGAGCAGGTAGAGGAGGAGCACTACCACCACGTACGCCACCCGCGAGTGGCGGCGCGCGATCCGGTCGAGCCAGCTCGTGGGCGGCGGGTTGCGGGAGTCGTCCTCGGCGAAGGGGCGGGTCACCGCTACCGCTTGAACCGCGCCACCATCGTGGTGCCGGCCAGGAGCTCGAGCCGGCCGTTCACCATCCGCTGCGCCGTGGTGGCGGCGAGGGCCTTGGTGTACTCGTCCTCGAGCGCCTGGGTGTCCTGGCAGAACATCTTCGTCATGGCCAGCGGCCCGAAGGTGAGCGACCCGCCCGCCAGCGTGTAGCTGCCGGTGAACTGGTTGCAGCCGGTGAAGCCGCTGACGGCGCTCCCCTCGGGGGTGAGGAGAAGCGAGGCGTGCCGCCGGTCGGCGGTGGTGGGCGCCATCTTCCCGTTGAGCTCGACGAGCAACCACTCCTTGCCGACCAGCGCGTCCACCGGCGCGGGGCCGTCGGGCGGCGGCTTGTGGCACGCGGCAAGGAGCGCTGCAAACAGGATGGCCGCACGCGTCGCCTGGATCCGCATTGAATCGTTCCTCACCTGACGGGGTGGGCGTACGGCCACCCCTGGCCCGACAGTCTCGCTCTTCCGTCCGCCCCGCGCCTTCCCTTTCTCATTTCTCCTTCCGCCCCTCTTTTCTCGCTTCTCATTTCTCGTTTCTCCAGGATGGGGCGCAAGGGGCTTGCGCCCCTTCGCTATTTGTACCGCGCCACCGACATCGTGATCACGGCCACCAGCAGGAGGAACGCCACCGCGCGGATGGCCGCCCACGCGCTCGCGCGGACCCGGCCGAGCTCCGCCTCGATCGCGGCGCGATCGGCCCCGGCCCCAGCGCCGCCCATCTGCTCGATCAGCTCGATCATCCGCATGTTGGCGGGGCGGAGCCAGAGGAAGCCGAGGAGGAAGGCCACCAGGCCGGTGACGGCACCGATGTTGTACGCCTTGGCGGCGCGGGTGGCGCGCCAGGCGGCGGCGAACTCCGGGCCGCCGGCGGTCATCTGCTGCATGTAGAGCCAGAAGCCCGACGCCAGCGTGAGGAGCGCGATGATCGGCAGGAAAGTGAAATACCCCCGCTTCTTGAGCGCCGGCAGGATTCCGGCTGCCCCGGGCCCGACGTCCCGCGTGGCGGGAATGAGGTAAAGGACGGTGAAGAAGATGGTGCCCGCCCAGAAGACGCCGAGCAGGATGTGCGTCATGCGCATCAGGAAAAACATCGTCATCGGGCGCTCCCTTTCAGTTGGAAACCTTCCTTCAGCACCCACACCTTCATCGCGAAGAAGAGCCGGATCATCATCGCGTGGTCGTCCTCCGGCACCAGCGCCACGAGGGCGTTGCCGTCGGTCCCGCGCGTGCGCCGCACGCTCTCCTTGGCGCGGAGCCGCCCGGCGATCGGCGCGAACCACCGCGGCAGGCCGGCCCGCTCGTCGGTGCGCACCACGTCCTTGGTCTTTTCTCCCTCGGGGTCGGCCAGCGCCACCTGGCAGTAGCGCTTGCCGCGGGCGGCGGGCATCGTGGCCTTCATGAAGGTGAGCGAACGGTCGGTGAGTTCCTCCCACACCTTCACCTTGGGCGTGGCGCGGGGGCGCACCTCGAGGCGGTCGCCCGCGTCGGCCGGGATCCGCACCACGAACTGCCAGGCGTTCTTGTCGGGAAAGTTGGCGTCGGTGACGGCGTACCACTGTTCGGTGCCGGCCATGGCCTCGCCGGCGAAGGTCCATTGCGCGGCGTGGGCCTCGCCCCGCATCACGAGCACCTTCTCCAGCTTGTAGGACTTGGGCATCACGCCTCCCGTGCCGGGTTCAGTACCGGATCGCGAAGTAGATCACGTACAGCCAGCCGAACACACCGTGGAGGATGGCCCACAGGATCGAATGATTCGCGGTGTAGGAGATGGTGATGGCCAGGGCGCTGCCGAACCCGATGCCGGCCTTGGCGGCGGTGTTGGAATTGCCCATTAGGCCCTCCCGGGGATCGGCCGGTCGCTGATCCACTCGAGGACGAGGTGGGTCAGGTAGGCCAGCGGCCAGAGGAAGAGGAGGAACCCCGTGAGGGTGATCCCCCACCAGGTGCCGGCGACGGCCTGGAGCACGACCTCGCCGGCGTTCCGGGAGGCGCTGCCCGTCAGGGCGTCGGTGGCGCCGACCGCCAGGGCAAAGAGGGTGGCGCCGAGAGCCCGGCCAGCTCCAAGAGCCAGCGACCCCGCCCCGTACTGGCCTCGAAGCGCGGCTGGAGCAGTGCCGCCACCGCCAGACCGATGAACGGGGAGGCGGCCACGCCTCCCCAGATGCCCGCTCCGTACGCCCGGGCGCCGAGCCCGAAGGCCACGAGACCCCAGCACAACCCGGCCACCAGCGCCACGAGCCGCACCGCTGCCCCCTCGGTGGAACCCTGCCAACATACGGGTTTTCGGCCCCCGGGGCGAGAGGCCGCGGGCGGCCCGGATCGTCAGGGCGCCGTGGTGTCGGCCGGGGCTGCGGCGCGGGCCACCAGGTAGCCGTAGACGGCCGCCACGTGGGCGTCGGTCAGGCGGCTGAACCGGCTCCGCGCAACCTGGCTCATCATCTTCGTCTCCCGCCCGCCGAGCGCCTCACCGGTCTTGAAGAAATGGGCGAATTGCTCGGGGGTGTACGTCGCCGCCACCCGGAGGTCGGGGCCGAAGTCACCGTTCAGGGCCAGGCCGTGGCATTCGGTGCACGAGGTGCGCACCAGGTAGGCCCCGTCGGCGTGCGGCTGATCGCCGGTGGGGTAGGCGCCGGCGGCCGTGAGCGAGTCGGCCACCTTTACCAGCGCGGCCGCCGGGCGGTACTTGGACGTCACCAGGCCGACCCACGCGAGGGGGCCCAGGGTAATGCTCGGGGGATACCCCGACACCGGGGGCAGGCTGCGGATGTACGCGATGATCAGCCCGGCGTCGGCATCGGTGAGCGGCGCGAACATCTCGGAGGGCATGGCGAGCACTGACCGGCCGTCGGGCCGGACGCCCCGCCGGATGATCCGGAGCAGTTCCGGGTCAGAGTACTTCTGCGCCGACGCGGTGAGGTTCGGGGCCACGAGGTGGCCGATCAGGAGGTTGTCCTCGAAGTCCTGCCCGGTCAGGGTCTCCATGTGGCACCCGCGGCAGCCGTGCACCCAGGCCAGGCGGCCGCCCTCTGCAATGGACGCGGAGTCCCTCGGAATGGGGATGGCGACGAGCGGCTCCTCGTAGCTCCGGTGGACGATCCGTGCCGACAGGACATACAGCGTGGCCGCGGCCAGGAGGACCAGGGCGATCAGCGCCAGCAACAGGTTCCGGATCCAACGCAGGAAGCGACGCATGGGCCGTCCCGAGGTGAGGGGTGTGGTCAGCCGCGCCCGCCCGAGATGAGCACCTTCAGCGCCTCGGCCATGAGGTAGGAGAGCTCGCGGGTGAAGTGCGCGGAAATGGGGCTGGTGCGCGTGGGGCTGGTGTAGGCGGTCAGCCCCTGCCGGCGGGCCTCGAGCCGCACCCGGAGCATGTGGAAGGGGTCGCTCACCACCACGACCTCGGTGATGCCGTACCCCCGGCACCACTCGGCGGCGGCGACGATGGACTCGTCGGTGGTGCGCCCCGTGGGCAGGACGACCAGCGCCGGCGGCGGCACGGTGCGCTCCAGGTAGCTCGCGGCCACCTCGGCCTCGCTCGCCTTGTCGCCCTCCGCGGTGCCGCCCGTCAGCACGATCAGCGGCGCGATGCTGTCGGCGTAGAGCGCGGCGGCATGATCGAGGCGCGCCTTGAGCACCGGGCTCGGCTTCCCGTTGTATTGCGCGGCGCCGAGCACCACGATGGCGGGCGCCCGCCGGGCCTCGTCCTGCCGGCTCACCGCGAGCACCGACGCGAAGGCCACGCCGTAGGCCACGGCCGCGGCGAGGAGCCCGAACCCCAGGAGGTGCTTGGCCCAGCGCACCTAGAGGTCGTACCCCTGGCCGAGTTCCGGCAGCTCCACGCGGCCGACCCCCTCCTCCTTGAGGATCGTGGCCATCGCCTCGCGGGCCGGCGCCTCGCCGTGCACCACGAACGCCCGCTTGACGGGGACGCCGATCTTGCGGACCCACTGGCGGAGTTCGGTGCGGTCGGCGTGCGCGGAGTACCCGCCGATGGTCTCCACCTCGGCCCCGACCGGGTACATCTCGCCGAAGATCTTGACCTCCGTGGCCCCCTCCTGGATCCGCCGGCCGAGGGTGTGCTCGGCCTGGAAGCCGACGAAGAGCACGATGTTCTTGTGGCTGCCGATGCCGTGCTTGAGGTGGTGGAGGATGCGCCCCGCCTCCGCCATGCCGCTCGCCGCGATGATGATGGCGGGGCCGTTGAGGGTGTTGAGCCCCTTGGAGGCGGTGGCGTCGCGCACGTAGGTCACGAGCGGGAAGTCGAAGAGGGCGCGGGTGCGCTCGATGAGCTGCTCGCGGCTGTCGAAGATCTCGGGGTGGAGCCGGAACACCTCGGTGGCGTCCACCGCGAGGGGGCTGTCCACGTAGATCGGCACGCCGGGAATCGCGCCCGCCTTCCAGAGCTGGTGCAGGGCGTAGACCAGCTCCTGGGTCCGGCCCACGGCAAAGGAGGGAATCAGCACCTTGCCGCCGCGCCCGGCGGCGCGGCGCACCACCTCGCCGAGCCGGACCTCGGCCCCGGCGATGGATTCGTGGTCGCGGTTGCCGTAGGTGCTCTCGATGATGAGGGTGTCGATGGCGCCCGCGGGGGGGACGGGGTCGCGGATGATGGGGAGGTTGTCGCGGCCGATGTCCCCCGAGAAGACCAGCCGGTGCCCCGCACCCTCCGTGATCCGGATGTCCACCGTGGCGGAGCCGAGGATGTGGCCGGCGTCGAGGAAGGTGGTGACGAGGTGCTTTCGCAGGTGGTGGGGGCGGTTGTAGGGGACCGCCTCCATCAGGTCCTGCACCGCCACCGCGTCGGCCAGGGTGTAGAGCGGCTCCGCCTCGGGGCCGGTGCGCCCGTGGCGGCGGAGGAAGTCGAAGTCGCTCTCCTGGATGTGGGCCGCATCGGGGAGCATGACCCCGCAGAGGTCGCGCGTGGCCGGCGTGGCGACGATGGGGCTGTGGAACCCCTGGCCGACCAGCAGGGGGAGCCGCCCGCTGTGGTCGATATGGGCGTGGCTCAGCACCACCGCGTCGATGCGTCGCGCGTCGAACGGCAGCTCGGCGTTGAGCTTCCGCGCCTCGGCCCGGTGGCCCTGGAAGAGGCCGGCATCGAGGAGGATGCGCGCGCCCGCCGCCTCCAGCAGGTGCATCGAGCCGGTGACATGCCCGCCCGCGGCGCCGTGAAAGGTCAGGCGCATGGCAGCAATCCTTTCACGTCAGCCTCCGGATCCCCGACCACAACTGCATTCACGAAAGCACGAAGGACACGAAATCACGAAAGGGACGAGGGAACATCGGAGGTCAGGGAGAATCGGAAACGGCCTTTTCTCGTTTCTCCTTCCGCCCCTCCTTCCTCTCTTCTCTTTTCTCCTTCCTCCCCTCCA
>DAOMFQ010000153.1:0-5578 GCA_035429905.1 Gemmatimonadales bacterium | reverse complement strand
TCACCAGGGTGCTCGTCGCCAACCGCGGCGAGATCGCGCTGCGCATCATCCGCGCCTGCCACGAAGAGGGGCTCGAGGCGGTGGCCGTCTATTCCACGGCAGACCGGTTGAGCCCCCATGTCCGCGCCGCCGATCTCGCGGTGGAAATCGGGCCAGCGGCGCCCTCCGAGAGCTACCTCCGCATCGACCGACTGCTCGAAGCCGCCCGCGAGACCGGTGCCCAGGCCATCCACCCCGGGTATGGATTCCTCGCCGAACGGGCCGCGTTCGCCGAGGCGGTCGAGCAGGCGGGCCTCGTCTTCGTCGGCCCGCCGTCGTCGGCCATCCGCGCCATGGGCGACAAGACCGAGGCGCGCCGCCGGATGCGCGCCGCCGGCGTGCCGGTGGTGCCGGGCGCCGACGCGCCGATCACCGAACTTTCCGCCGCCCGCGCGCTGGCGCAGGACATGGGCTATCCCGTCATGGTGAAGGCGGCGGCGGGCGGGGGCGGGAAGGGGATGCGCGTGGTCCGCGCCGAGGACGAACTGGAGGGCGCGCTCGCCACGGCGGCCTCCGAGGCGCTCAAGGCGTTCGGCGACGCCGGCGTGTACATCGAGAAGTTCATCGAACGCCCCCGGCATGTCGAAATCCAGGTGCTGGCCGACGCGACGCGCACCGTACACCTCGGCGAGCGGGAGTGCTCGGTCCAGCGCCGGCACCAGAAGGTGCTCGAGGAGGCGCCCTCCGTGGCGGTGGACGCCGCGCTCCGCGAGCGCATGGGCCGGGCCGCGGTGGCGGCGGCCGCTGCCGTGGGGTACCGGAGCGCGGGCACCTGCGAGTTCCTGCTGGCCGCCGACGGCAGCTTCTACTTCCTCGAGATGAACACCCGGATCCAGGTCGAGCATCCCGTCACCGAACTGGTGTACGGGGTGGACCTGGTCCGCGAGCAGCTGCGGATCGCGCGGGGGCTCCCGATGCGCGTGCCCGAGGGCGCACTCACGCCGAACGGGTGGGCGGTCGAGTGCCGGATCACCAGCGAGGATCCGGCCAACGGGTTCATGCCCTCCACCGGGCGGCTGGAGTACCTGCGCGTGCCGGCCGGGCCGGGGGTCCGCTGGGACAGCGGGTTCGAGGTCGGCAACGAGGTGACGCTGCACTACGACTCGATGGTGGCCAAGCTCATCGTGTGGGGTCGCGACCGCGAGGAGGCGCTGCGGCGGATGGTCCGCGCGCTCGACGAGCTGGTGATCGTCGGGGTGGCGACGAACCAGGGATTCCAGCGCCGCCTGGTGACGGACCCGGCCTTCGCGGCGGGCGACATGGACATCCAGTTTCTCGACCGCCGGCCCGACCTGGCCGCGGGCGCCACCGCGCCCGACGAAGTGCGGGTGGCAGCCATCGCCGCCGCCCTGGCGGAGGACGCGGCCCGGCACGCGCGGAAGCCGGCCATTGCCGAGTCGGACGAGGCGCACTCCGCCTGGCTCAACACCGCCCGCGCCGAGGGGCTCCGCTGAGCGGCACGGTGGACGAGCCCGTCCGCATCCTGCGCATCGCGACCGGTGGGGACGGCGTCGGTACGCTGGGCGACGGCCGGACGGTGTTCGTGCCCCGCACGGCGCCCGGCGACCTGGTGCGACTGCGCCACCTCAAGCTCGCGAAGTCGTACGCCCGGGCCGAGGTGGGCTCGATCGTGGAGCCGTCGCCCGACCGCGTCGTGCCGCCGTGTCCGCATTTTGAGCGCGACCAGTGCGGCGGATGCCAGTTGCAGCATCTCGCCATGCCGTCGCAGCTGGCGGCCAAGCAGGCGATGATCGGCCAGGCGCTGCGCCGCATTGGCCACCTCGAGGTGGAGGATCCAGCGATCGACCCGGCGGGCGAGGCCTGGGCCTACCGCAACAAGGTCACGCTGGCGGCCACGAACGGTGGCCGCCAGATCGGGTTCCACCGGCAGGCTCGCGCAGGCGACGTGTTCGACCTCGAGCGGTGCCTCATCGCCGATGCGGCGTTGATGGACCTCTGGACGGTAGTGCGTGAGCATCGGGCGTTGCTGCCCGAGAACGCGGAGCAACTGATCCTGCGCCGCGACCGGGAGGGGGGCTGCCACCTCACGGTGCGGGTGCGTGGCCAGACCGTCTGGCGCTCGGCGTCCCTGCTCCACGTGGCGCTGGTCCGCCGCGGGGTGCCCGCGGTGCTCTGGTGGGAGCCGGAAGGCGGCGCGCCCCGCGCGATGGCCGGTGCCGGCGAGGCCTACCCCGCCGCGGTGTTCGAACAGGTCCATCCCGCCATGGGCGACCGGGTGCGAAGGTGGGCGCTCGACCAGCTCGGCGAGGTGCAGGGCCTCCGGACCTGGGATCTTTACGCCGGCATCGGCGAGACCTCGGCGCTGCTGGCCTCCCGCGGGGCCCGCGTGGAGAGCGTCGAGGTGGACGCACGGGCGGTGCGTGAGGCGGAGCGCAGGGGCCCCGACGAGGGGGTGAAGCGGCACGTGGGCAGGGCGGAAGACGTGGCCCGGACGCTGCCGGCCGCGGAGGTGGTGGTCACCAACCCGCCCCGCACCGGCATGGACGCCCGGGTGACCGAGGCAATCGCGGCGGCACGGCCCCGGAAGCTGGCCTACATCAGCTGCGACCCGGCGACGCTCGCGCGCGACCTGGGCAGGTTGCTACCCCGCTTCTCCGCCTCCCCGCCGCTCCGCCTGTCGGCGCTCCGGGCGTTCGACCTCTTTCCCCAGACGGCCCACGTCGAGACCGTGGCGATCCTGGAGGCGCAGGCATGAAGTACTTCGTGCAGGTCGGCGGGAAGGAATTCGAGGTCGACATCGACTCCGCCGGCGTCCGGGTGGACGGCGAGGTGATGCCGGCTGCGCTCGAGCCGCTCCCCGGCACCCCCCTCAGGCAGCTCCGGATGGGTCAGCGGACGACGGTCTTCTCCGTCGAGTCGACCGGTCGGGGCAGCTGGCAGCTTGGGTGCCGGGGGGAGCGCTGGGAGGCCACCGTGATCGACGAGCGGACCCGGCACATCCGGAGCCTGACCGGGGAGGGGCGGCAGCGGACGGGGGCGGGGGAGGTCAAGGCGCCGATGCCCGGCCTGGTCATCCGGGTCCTGGTGGAGCCGGGGCAGGCAGTCGAGGCGGGGGCGGGCCTGGCGGTACTCGAGGCCATGAAGATGGAAAACCAGATCAAGGCGCAGGCCGCAGGGGTGGTCCGGGCGGTCCGGGTGGCTCCGGGCACCGCGGTGGAGAAGGGCCAGGTCTTGATGGTGCTCGCCGCCCCGGAGGCTTCTGGGGGTGGTGAGGGGCTCCCTTGACCGATGGCTGGAGTCCCGGCTATCATTAAGGTCTGTGTCGATTTAGCCGATTTCAGTTGACCGCCAGGAATGACCATGAAGACCTTCAGCGCCACGCCCGATGACATCCACCACGAGTGGCTCATCGTGGATGCCAAGGACGTTCCCCTCGGCCGGCTGGCCAGTGCCGTGGCCCAGCTCATCCGGGGCAAGCACAAGCCGACGTTCACGCCGCACATGGACGTGGGCGATTTCGTCATCGTCATCAACGCCGAAAAGGTCCGCCTGACGGGCAAGAAGCTCGACGGCAAGACCTACTTCAAGTACACCGGGTACATGGGCCACGAGTCCCACACCACCGCCCGGACCATGATGGCCAAGCATCCCGACCGCGTCATCGAGAAGGCCGTGTTCGGCATGCTGCCCAAGACCTCGCTGGCCAAGCAGCACCTGCGCGGCAAGCTGAAGGTGTACGCCGGCGCCGAGCATCCGCACCAGGCTCAGCAGCCCAAGCCCTTTACGGTTCAGTCCAGCACCCAGAAGGTGAGCGCATGACGGCTACTCCCGCATTCCGGTGGCAGGCAGTGGGCCGGCGCAAGACGAGCGTCGCCCGGGTCTACCTGACGCCCGGCACGGGCAAGTGGGACATCAACGGCCGGACCCTCGGCGACTACTTCCCGCGGCCCTCGCTGGTGCAGCACATCCAGCAGTCCTTCACGGCCACCGACACGCTCGGCGCGTTCGACGTGACGGCGCACGTGGACGGCGGCGGGCAGGCGGGCCAGGCGGGCGCGCTCCGGCACGGCATCGCGCGGGCGCTGGTGGAGGCCGACGGCCTGCACCGGGCCAAGCTCCGGGCGGCCGGCCTCCTGACGCGCGATCCGCGCGCCGTCGAGCGCAAGAAGCCCGGCCGTCCGGGCGCCCGGAAGCGGTTCCAGTTCAGCAAGCGGTAGCAGCAGGCGGCCGAACGGCCGCCATCATCCACATCGCCGGATTCCGACCCGGGTGCCCTGCGGGGTCAGGTCGGGAAGCGAAGGCGGTGGCCGGACAACCCTCAGACTGAAGGACAGACGACCTCGCATGGCACAGCCCCAACTGCAGGACCTGCTTGAAGCCGGCGTCCATTTCGGCCACCAGACCCGTCGGTGGAACCCGAAGATGCGCCGGTTCATCTTTGCCGAACGTTCCGGCATCTACATCATCGACCTCCAGAAGACCCTCCGGCAGATCCTGAAGGCCCAGGAGCTGTTGCGGACCGTGGTCCTGAAGGGCGAGAGCGTCCTGTTCGTCTGCACCAAGCGCCAGCTGAAGGGCGTGGTCCAGGCGGAGGCGGCGGCGAGCGGCGGCCACTACGTGACGGAACGCTGGCTGGGCGGCATGCTCACCAACTTCCAGACCGTCAAGAAGCAAATCCGCCGGCTGCGCGACCTCGAGCAGGGGGCCCAGGAAGGCGACTTCGAGAACTACACCAAGAAGGAAAAGCTGCTCTTCGAGCGGGAGCGCGTGAAGCTGTCGCGCAACCTCGAGGGCATCAAGCAGATGAACCGGCTGCCGGGTGCGCTGTTCGTCGTGGACGCGAAGAAGGAAAAGATCGCGGTGGCCGAGGCCAACAAGCTGGGCATCCCGGTGGTGGCCATCGTCGACACGAATGCCGATCCGGACGTCATCACGGTGCCGATCCCCGGCAACGACGACGCGATCCGGGCGGTGGCGCTGATCACGCAGGCCCTGGGGGAAGTGATCGCCGAGGCCCGCGCCCAGATGCCGACCCGCGAAGTGGCGGACGACGCCGACGCGGAGACCTACAGCACCGATTCGGGCACCGAGGGCGACGCCGACGCCGACCGCAAGAAGCGCCGGGCCCGTCGCAAGCGCCGGCCGAAGCCGGAAGCCATCGCGGCCCGGATGAAGGGTGAGGCGGACACGGGGGAGGCCGAGGCGGCCGCCCCGGCTGCCGCGGCCGAGTCGGACGCCTAGTCCGGCTACCGCGGGATCCAGCGCGCCGCCGCCCCCGGCCTCCAACAGGCCTGGGCGGCGGTTTCACTATCCAACATGATGAGCGAGTCTTCCGAATGACGACCAAGACGATTTCCCCGAAGGATGTGGCCGAGCTGCGGTCGCGGACCAGCGCCGGCATGATGGACTGCAAGAAGGCGCTCGAGGAGGCCCACGGCGACATGGACAAGGCCGTGGAGCTCCTGCGCGCGCGCGGCATCGCCAAGGCGGAGAAGCGCGCCGGGCGAAGCGCCAGCCAGGGCCTGGTGGTCAACTACATGCACCACAACGGCCAGGTCGGCGTGCTGCTCGAGGTGAA
>DAOMFQ010000152.1:0-5627 GCA_035429905.1 Gemmatimonadales bacterium | reverse complement strand
CGCGACCTCCGCAGTGACAGTGCGGCACTCTAACCAAGCTGAGCTACAGCCCCCGATGCAGCGCACCATAATAACCGGGGGCGCGTCCGGGTGGAAGGCCTACTGGCAGTAGGCCTTGATCATCGAGGCCACCCGCGGCTTGAACTGGTTAATGAAGTCGAGATTCTTGGCCGCGTCCGCCGGCTTCGTGGCCGCGCCGAGGGTGAATCCCTTCTCCGCCTCCGCCAGCAGGCCCTCTTCCTTGCGTGCCAGTTCGCACGACTTCGTGGCTTCCGCCTGCTTGTCGATGGCCGGCACCTGGTAGAACGTGGCCAGGCCGAGCAGGTAGTTGGCGGTCGGGGCCACGCGACCGTCGGGGGCAGCAGCCGCCACGGCGCGTCGCAGCACGTCGGCAGCCAGCGGGAGATTCTGCTCCGCGGGCTGAAGCAGCGGCAACGCCCCGTTCGTGAGGATGGCGGCCGCGCTCTCCCGTTCCTGGGCGTCGCCATGCTGGATGGCGAAGTCGGTGAAGAGCATCGCTTCGGTGATCCGCTTCTGCTCCCCGAGGACCTTGGCGGCGGAAAGCGCGGGCGCAACGGCGGTCGGGTCGAGCACGATGAGCCGGCTGGTGACGGCCACCAGGCTGTCGCTGGGCCCGGTCAGGCCATAGGCCGTGACCAGCTGTCCCATGAGCGCGGAGTTGTCCGGGTACTTGTTCACGCCGAGACGGGCCCACTTGAGCAGGGCGGCGGTGTCCGGCTGAGCCGCGGCGAAGACGGTGATCTTGAGGAAGTACGTCGAGTCGGCGCGCTCCGGCGCCTCGAGATAGACGTGCTCGAGGGATTGGATGGCCTGGGGATAGTCCCCCGCCGTCGCGTAGGCATTGCTCAGCAGGTCCCAAAGGTCGGCGTTGGACGGATCGAGCTTGAGGCCTTCCTTGGCCACCTCGACGGCGGCATCCGGGCGGCCGTACTGGAGGAAGAGCTTGAACGCCGTCTCGCGAAGCGGCTCGTTGGTCGGTGCCGCCAGCAGCATGTGCTGGTAGACGTCGATCACGTTGGCGCTGTCGTTCGCGGCCTGATACTCCCGGGCAAGCGCATTCCACGCCGGGAGGCTCTGCGGATCACCCTTGACCGCCGCCTGGAGGTCCGCCACCACCTCAGCGGACGGCGCCTTCCGGTCCATCGCGAGCTGTGCCAGGCAGAACTGGGCAAGGCCGTTGGTGGGCAGAATGGCGATGGCCTTCTTCGCGGCGTCGGCGGCCTTGTCCGGCTTCGTGGCACGTTCGTCCACGCACATCTTGGCCTCGTCGGCCGACTTCACCGCGGGGCTGAAGAGATCGGCCACCGCCTCGCCGAACTGCTTGGCCGTCTGTCCGGCGGCCTGGCGGGCCACGACCACGTTGCCGGCATCGTCGTTGACACCGGCCAGTCGGGCGGTGATGACGTAGACGCCGGATTCGTTCTTGGCCAACGAGGAGGTCAACATGACCCGCGCCTGGAGTTCAAGCGCGAAGCGGCGGGCCACCACCGGCTGCAGCAGGGCATCGACCGGGTAGCCGTACTGGGCGAGTGCGGACTGCATTTGCTTCAGGGGAACGACGCGATAGGTGGTGCCGGCCACCTTCTCCATGCGCACCCGGAGCGCGTTGCCGACCTCGACCGCCAAGGCGGAATCGGCTTCGAGGAACGCGTAGGGCGTGGCGACCAGGAGCTTGGGCGAGGCCACGGCCGGCGCGCCCAGCCGCCGGGCGCCCGAGGGGATTTGCGCGCTGGCGGGCAGGGCGCCGAGGAGGCCAAGGGCGACAACCGGGACCAGTCGAATCAGGCGCATTCCTGCGGCCTCCAGGGAACGGAACAGAATTCGGATGATGACGACCGGGCCGCGGCATCCGCGGCCCCATGGGCGAAGAGGGACTCGAACCCCCGACATCCTGCGTGTAAGGCAGGCGCTCTAACCAGCTGAGCTATTCGCCCGGCCGCTCGACCGGGATGGCCCACGCTAGAGCGCTATTCCCAACGGGAGCAGGACGCAATAGCCAAGGACCAGCAACACCGCGGCGAGGCTGGTGCTTCCGGATGCAAGGAGCAAGTATCCCGCCACGAGGGAGATGACCCCGGCTGCGAGGAGGGCCAAGTTGCGAGGCCCCAGCGGGATAGCACGTGCCTTCACGGCCTTCGATGGTTCGGGCATAAGTGGAGAAGGCTAGCCGGGGGGGCGCACATGGTCAAGCGGTCCGGCCTCCTTTGAGGCCACTTCCGTGCCTGCACTGTCCTTCCCCGGCACGTCGACGGCGGGTTCGTCCGATTGGACCACCCATCCGATGTCCAGCGCCGCCCGCCGCGGCCGGTCCCGGCGGCGCCGAGCCTCGTAGCCGAGCGCGAGCAGGGCCGCCATGACGATCCAGAGCCCCGTGCCGAGCATCCACGTCACCAGCCCGAATCGCAACCGCACGCTGCGCCGCCACAGCTCGTCGAACCGATCGAGGGTCAGACCGGTGGTCGCGAGCACGGCGTCGTCGAAACCGGTGCCCGCCTCGAGCCGCTCGAAGAGCGGATCGAGCGTGCCGGCCGGGTTCCGCCGGGCCAATTCAAGGACGGCCGTGGCTGCGAGCGCGTACGCGGCATCAGCCGACATCTGGGAGGCGCGGAGGGCGCCGTCGAGTTCCCGCAGTCCGGGGGTGGCCCCCCTGGCCACGGCCAGGTTCACGCCGAGCCGGTCGAAGATATCCCACTGCCCGCTCGCCACGGTGGCGTAGCCCTCATCGAACCAGAGCGGCACCCGGCCCCGGACGGCCTGGTGGAGCGCCAGGTGTGCCAACTCGTGGCGCAGGGTTCCCACCACGTCGCCCGCATCGGCCCGGAGCACAATGGTACGCCCACCGGGGAATGCCGCACCGGCGCCCCAGCCGGGGAGCCGACCCCGGGTGAATTCGCGAAAGCGCTGGGAATCGGAGGTGACGACCAGCCGGAGCTCACCGAGGTCGCGGCGACCCAGGCCGGGCCAGGTGGCTGGCCGGTCCGCAAGTTCGGCCAGCCCGGCGGCCATCGCCGCATCCGCCGGCCAGGCGACTGCCGTGACCCGCCCCACGGTGGTGGCGGTCGGTTGTCCCTGCAGGAGTGCGACGGCGAGAATCAGGCTGGTGAACGTCGAGGGATGTCCCCTCCGGCGGCCGCGAGGTCGAGCAGTTCGCGGCAACGCTTGCCCCACGGGTTGAACTTGTTGGCCTTGTGTCCGTCGGTCCAGACCTGTTTGGCATCGTCTTTCCGCCCCATGAACCAGAGCGCGCGGCCCAGTTCGTAATAGGCCTCGATCAGGTTGGGCCCGAGGGCCAGCGCCTTGCGGAAGAAGGCGTCCGCATCCTCGTACATCTCACGCTCCTGGTAGACGAGCCCCAGGTAGAAGTGCGCATAGAGGGTCGCCTTGCGGTCATTGTCGAGGCGGATGGCGCGCGAGAGATGTTCGATCGCCTCGCCGAAGATCCGTTTCTTGAGGCAGATATACCCGACGTTGATGCGGGCCAGGGCGTTGGCCGGCTCCCGCATCAGGACCTTCGAGAAGGTGCCGAGGGCCTCGTCGTACTGCTCGGCGAGCATCTGTGCCCAGCCGAGCAGGGAGAGCGCCTGCGTGTCGTCGGGGGAGAGCGCCAGCGCCTTGCCGAGGGCCTGGATGGCCCCGGGAAAATCGCCGAGCGAGATCAGGCTCCAGCCCTTCTCGATGTAGGTCGAGGCACCGAGGTGGTCGGCGTGCACCACCGGCCGGGCGCCGGTGAACTGCGGTGCCTCGGTCCCGTCCGCGTCGGCCGCCAGCTGCTTGTACTGCTCGACGAGGGCGCGGATCTGTTCCTTGAGCGCCGTCAGCTCTCCCAGCGTGCCGTCGACCCGCTTGAAGTAGGCAACGATGTCCCGCTTGATGGCCTGCCGCTCCGCCCCGGCCGGCGCCTTGCCGAGCCGGGCGGCGAGGGCGTCATATTCATCGCGGAGCGTCGTGAGCCAGCCTTCCGTCACGTGGCGACGGCCTCGAGCTGCAGGCGTTCCTCGCCGCTGAACAACCGCCCCGCCTGCAGCAGAATGACGGTGCGGCCTTCGAGCGTGAGGACGCCGGCGATGTACTTGGCGGCGAGGCCGCGCACCATGGGCGGCGGCGCGGCGATCCGGCGGCTGTCGATGCGCAGCACTTCGCGGACACCGTCCACGATCATGCCGACCCGCTGCCCGTCCATGGTGACGATCATGACCCGGGTCTCGTCCTGCTGGCGCGCCTCGACGCCGAGCCGCTTGCGGAGGTCCACGACCGGCACGACGCCGCCCCCGTACGGCAGGACGCCCTCGAGGAAGTCGGGCGCGCTCGGGACCGCGGACGGCGGCTGGTAGCGGAGGATTCGGTCCACCTGGGAGATCTCGAGGGCGAATTCCTGCGTGCCGCCCTGGAAGATCACCACCTGGATGTCATCGCCGGTCGTCATGCACCGCTCTTCCCTCCCAGGAGCCGGGCTCCCAGGGCTTTGAGGTCAAGGATCGGGACCAGCGCCCCGTCGCGGCGGGCGACTCCCATGGCCCACGGGAGCGACTCGCCGGCGGGCACCGGCACCACGTCTTCGGCGAGCACGGCCTCGGCGCTGTCCACCTCGAGGCAAATGCGCTGGCGGCCGGCGCGCGCCAGGACGCCCACCTCACCGCGCATCCGCGACGGGGAATCGCCCCAGAGCACCGCCGACAGGTTCACCACCGGCACCAGGCGTTCGCGCACCGCCACGACGCCACGGAGCGCCGGCTCATTGGTGGGCACGGCGAAGGTCGCCGCGAGGTCCACCACTTCGAGCACTTCCGCCACCTCGAGCCCGATCAGGCGCCCCCCGGCCTGGACCAGCAGGTACCGGCAGGTCGCGTCGGCGGTCATGCGAGGTTCATCCGGGAGAGCAGTGCCGTGACCCTGGCACCGACCTCGCCGACCGGGAGCACGAGGTCGGCTCCCCCGGCCAGTTGCGCCGCATTCGGCATCCCGAAGATCGTGGAACTTCCCCGGTCCTGTGCGATGCCCTTCCCGCCGGCGTCGTGGATTTGCCGAAGCCCTTCCGCGCCATCGCGCCCGAGCCCGGTGAGCACCACGCCCACGGCCCGGCGCCCGAACACCTGGGCCACCGACCGGAAGAGCGGATCGGCGGCGGGCCGCACGCCCCAGAGCGGCGGTCCCTGATCGAGTGCGAGCGCGATGCCCTCCGGACCGTCCGTCACCCGCATATGATAATCTCCCGGCGCGATGTAGGCGGTGTCGGACACGAGGGGCGCCCCGTGCTCGCCCTCGACCACTGCCAGGTCGCTCTGGACCGCGAGCCGCTCCGCCAGGCTTCGCGTGAACCGGGGCGGCATGTGCTGCACGACGACCACCGCGGCCTGGTGCCCGCGAGCGATGTGCGGGATGACTTCCGCCAGGGCCCGCGGCCCGCCCGTCGAGGCGGCGATCGCGACGCAGAAGCGGGCACGGCCCGGGAGCGCAAACGCATCGGCCGGCAGGTCGGGCCGGTGCGGCCGGGCCAGTACCGGCAGGCGATGGATGTCGGCGGCGCGCGCCGCCCGGAGCGCCTCGAGCACCCTCGCCGCAAACCGACCTCGCGACTCCTCGTCCCGGCCCGTCTCCTTGGCCACCAG
>DAOMFQ010000151.1:0-5646 GCA_035429905.1 Gemmatimonadales bacterium | reverse complement strand
GGCCGGCGCATCACCTTCCTCGACACCCCGGGCCACGAGGCGTTCACCGCCATGCGCGCCCGCGGCGCCCAGGTGACGGACATCGTGGTCCTGGTGGTGGCCGCGGACGACCAGGTCATGCCGCAGACGGTCGAGGCCATCAGCCACGCCAAGAACGCCGGCGTCCCGCTCATCGTGGCCATCAACAAGGTGGACCTGCCCGCCGCCAACGTGCAGAAGACCATGCAGGACCTCCTGCAGCACCAGGTGGTGCTCGAGGAGTTCGGCGGCGACGTCCTCTCGGCCGCGGTGTCGGCCAAGAAGGGCACCGGCGTCGAGCTCCTGCTCGAGAAGATCCTGCTCCAGGCCGACGTGCTCGACCTCAAGGCCAACCCCGACCACAAGGCGCAGGGCACCGTGGTCGAGTCGACCCTCGACCCGGGGAAGGGCCCGTTGGCCACGCTGCTGGTGCAGCGGGGCACGCTCCACGTCGGCGAGAACTTCATCTGCGGCAAGTTCTCCGGCCGCGTGCGCGCCCTGTTCGACGAGCGCGGCAACACGATGAAGTCGGCCGGCCCCTCAATGCCGGTGCAGATCCTCGGCTTCGACGGCGTGCCGTCGGCCGGCGACTCGTTCCTCGTGGTGGCGGACGCCGCCGAGGCGCGCGAGATCGCGCAGAAGCGCCAGCGCCTCGAGCGTGAGGCCCAGAACCGCCGCGGCATGCGCGGCGGCACGCTGGAGGACTTCAGCCGGGCACTCAAGGAGGGGGAGGTCACCACGCTCCCCATCATCATCAAGGCCGACCAGGGCGGCCCGGCCGAGGCGCTGGCCGACGCGCTGGCCCAGCTCAGCACGCCCGAAGTGCGGGTCGAGGTGGTGCACCGCGGCGTCGGCGCCATCAGCGACAGCGACGTGCTGCTCGCCAAGGCGTCCGGGGCCATCATCCTCGGCTTCCACGTCCGGCCGGACTCCAACGCCCGTGCCTCCGCGGAGCGCGAACAGGTGGACATCCGGACCTACCGGGTCATCTACGAAGCGGTGGACGACATCCGCAAGGCGCTCGAGGGGCTGCTCAAGCCCGAGGAGCGGGAAACGGTGCTGGGCGAGGCCGAGGTGCTGCAGGTCTTCAAGGTCAGCAAGGTGGGCACGATTGCCGGCTCGATCGTCCGCAGCGGCGTCATCCAGCGGGGCACCAGGGCCCGCGTGGTGCGCGACGGCGTGACCATCTACACCGGCGCGTTCTCGAACATCAAGCGGTTCAAGGACGACGTGAAGGAAGTTCGCGAGGGGCTCGAATGCGGCATCGGCATCGAGAACTTCAACGACGTCAAGGTGGGCGACCGCATCGAGTCGTTCCGGCTGGAGGAGATCAAGCGGACCCTCGAGCCGAGCGCCAGCGCCGGCGCGGCCTGAGCCATGAAGGGCTCGTCGCGCCGCCCGGAGCAGGTGGCGGAGAACCTCCGCCAGGTGATCGCCGACGCGCTCACCCGCGAGATCCGCGACCCGCGCGTCGGGTTCGTGACCCTGACCAGCGTGGTCGTCACCCAGGACCTCTCGCACGCGAAGATCCGGGTGAGCGTGCCGGGCGAGGAAGAGGCGAAGACCCGCGCCCTCGAGGGATTGCGGAGCGCCTCGGGGTTCCTGCGCAGCAGGGTGGCCAAGGCGCTCACGACCCGCACGGTGCCCGAACTGCACTTCGAGCTGGACCGGGGCCTTGAGCACGCGGCCCGGATCAACGAGGTGCTGGCGTCGCTCAAGCGCGAGGAGACCGACTGACCGGCGCGCTGCTGGTGGACAAGCCCGCCGGACCCACCTCGCACGACGTGGTGGCGCGCGCCCGGAGGGCGCTGGGCGAGCGGTCGGTCGGGCACACGGGCACGCTGGATCCGTTCGCGTCGGGCCTGCTGGTGTTGCTGGTCGGGAAGGGCACCCGTGTGGCGCGGTTCCTCGACGGGCTGGCCAAGACCTACCTGGCGACGGCCCTTCTCGGGATCCGCACCACGACCGACGACCTGACCGGCGAGCCGGTCGGGGAGCCGTTCGCCGGCGCCCTGCCGGGCCATGACGCGATCGCGGAGGCGCTCGCCGGCTTCGCCGGCCGGCAGGACCAGACGCCGCCCGCCTTCTCCGCCCGGCGGCAGGACGGCGAACGAGCCTACGTGAGGGCCCGCCGGGGCGAGGAGGTGTCCTTGCCTCCCACGGCGGTCACGGTGCATGGCGCCGAGCTGCTCGAGGTGCAGGGCGCCGAGGTGACCTTCCGGGTCACGGTGAGCACCGGCACCTATGTCCGGGCGCTCGCTCGCGATCTCGGGGAGCGGCTCGGCGTGGGGGCGCACCTCACGGCTCTCCGCCGCGAGTCGATCGGCGGCCTCCGGGTCGAGGATGCCGTGGCGCTCGACAGCCTGGGGCCCGGCACCACACTCTGGCCGCTCGGCGCGGTGCTGAGCCACCTGCCGCGCGTGATTGTCGACGAGGCCGCCCAGCGGGACGTCGGGCATGGACGGCCCGTCCCGGGCACGACGTCGGGCACCGCGGCGCTGGTGGCGGCGAACGGCGAGGTGATCGCGATCGCGGAAGGAGACGGGGGATGGCTGAGGCCCACGGTGGTGCTCGCCGCGAGCTGACGGCCTTCCTGCCGGCCCGGCCCGAGGGCACGGTGGTCACCGTCGGGTCGTTCGACGGGGTGCACCGCGGCCACGAGGCGGTGCTCCGCGAGATCGCGGCGAGGGCCCGGGCGGCAGGGCGCCACAGTGTGCTGGTCACCTTCGACCCGCACCCCATGGCGGTGGTGAACCCCGCCGCGGCGCCGCCGCTCCTGACGACCGGCCCGGAACGCCGGGAAATCCTGGCCCAGACCGGGCTGGACTACGCGGTGCTGCTCCGGTTCGACCGCGCGCTGGCCGCGATGCCGCCCGAGGCGTTCGTCCGGGACATCCTGGTGCGCGGGTGCGGCATGCGCGAGTTGGTGATCGGGCACGACCACGGCTTCGGACAGGGGCGGCAGGGCGATGTGGAGTTGCTGCGCCGGCTCGGCAGGGAACTCGACTTCGCGGTCGACGTGGTGCCGGCGCTCGAGGCGGACGGCCATCCGGTGTCGAGCACCTGGGTCCGGCGGGCGGTGGCCGGCGGCGACCTTGCCCTCGCGGCACGGCTCCTCGGGCGGTCCTACTTCGCAACCGGGCAGGTCGTGCCGGGCGACGGGCGCGGCAAGACCATCGGCTTCCCGACCGCCAACCTGGCGGGGATACCGGTCCGCAAGCTGTTACCGCCCGACGGCGTGTACGCGGTGCGGGTGGAGTGGCGCGGTGGGCGCGCCGGCGGGATGATGAACCAGGGGGGGCGGCCGACGTTCCAGCAGGCCGAGCGGTCCCTCGAGGTGCACCTGCTCGACTTCGCGGGTGACCTGTACGGCGAATGGCTGAAGGTGCAGTGGGTGGCGCGGCTGCGGGACGTGCAGCGCTTCCCCTCGCCTGAGGCGCTGCGGGCGCAGCTGGAACGCGACCGCTCCTCGGCGCGCGCGGCGTTGGCCGCGGCCGCGACCGGTACTCTGTCTTCCTGAATCCACGGCTGGCTCAGCGACGATGAACCTCTCAATCCGAAACCGCCTCCTCATCATCGGCGCCCTGGTGCTGATGTCCGTCTACAGCCTCTTCCCGCGCGAAGTGACCATCCGCACCCGGGCCGCGGACGGCGCCATGCGCGACACCACCGAGCGCCAGGTACCGCTGAAGCTGGGGCTCGATCTCCAGGGCGGCATGCACCTTGGGCTGGAGCTCGACCAGTCGAGCCGGGTGTCGAGCGACGTGTCGCGCGACATCGACCTCGCGCTCACCGTCCTCCGCAAGCGGGTCGACGAGTTCGGCGTGCAGGAGCCGGTGGTGCAGAAGGTGGGCGCCGAGCGCATCGTCGTCGAGCTCGCCGGCGTCCGGGACCCGCAGCGCGCCATGGACATCGTCCAGAAGGCGGCCTTCCTCGAGTTCCGGATCACCGACCGGACGGGCGCGCTGGACAAGGCGCTGCCCGCGATGGACCGCGCGCTCCGCAGCCTGGGCGTGACGCCCGAGGCGGGGAAGACCACGCCGAGCGCGGTGCAGTCGCTCCTCGGCGGCGACTCCGCCAAGGCCGGCGCCGACTCGACAGCGGACCAGGGCGGCGTCCTGGCCGGCCTCATCCAGCCCGGCGCCGCGGCCGGGAGCCAGACCCCGGGCGAGTACTTCGTGCCGGAAGCCGCGTTCCCACGGGTGGACAGCCTCCTCCGGTTGCCCGAGGTGGCCCGCGCGCTGCCGCGCGGCGTCGAGATCCTCTGGACCGCCGCGCCGCTCAGCGTTGGAGTCCAGCCCTACCGGTTCTTCTACGTGGTGGACGACAAGCCGATCGTGACCGGGCGGAACCTGGTCAACGCCTCGGCGCAGTTCGACCAGTTGACCAACGGCCCGGTGGTCCTCTTCGAGCTCGACCGCGCGGGCGGGCGGCAGTTCGGCGCGGCCACGCAGGCGCACATCGGCGATTACATGGCGATCGTGCTCGACGGCCGCATCCAGGGGCCGCCGCCGGTCATCCAGGGGCGCATCGACCGGAACGGCCAGATCACGATGGGCGGCGGCAAGTCCATCGTCGAGGCGCAGGACCTCGCACTCACGCTCAAGGCCGGCGCGCTGCCGGTGCCGCTCAAGATCGTCGAGCGGGTGGAAATCGGGCCGAGCCTCGGCGCCGACAGCATCCGCGGCGGCATCACGGCCGGCCTGGTGGGCACGCTGATCGTCATCCTGATCATGATCGGCTACTACCGGCTCAGCGGCGTCCTGGCGGTGGGTGCGCTGGCGCTGTACATCCTGTTCACGCTGGGGGGCCTGGCCGCCATGGGCGCCACCCTGACGCTGCCGGGCATCGCCGGCCTGGTGCTCTCGGTCGGCATCGCGGTGGACGCCAACGTGCTGATCTTCGAGCGCATCCGCGAGGAGCTGATCCGGGGACGCACCGTCCGCCTGGCCATCGACGAGGGCTTCGCCCACGCGATGAACGCCATCATCGACTCCAACGTCAGCACCGTCCTGACGGCACTCTTCCTCTTCCAGTTCGGCACCGGCCCGATCAAGGGTTTCGCGGTGACGCTCACCATGGGCATCATCGCCTCCATGATCACCGCGGTCTTCGTGACCCGGACCTTCTTCATGATCTGGCTGCAGCGGCGGCCCGACCTCTCCACGCTGAGCATCTGACGATGACCCGCTTCTTTGCCAACGCGAACTACGACTTCATCGGGTTCCGGAAGTACGCCTACGCGCTCACCGGGCTCATCCTCATTCCGGGCTTCCTCTTCCTCGCGTTTGTGGGGTTGAGCTACAGCATCGAGTTCACCGGCGGCACGCTGCTCCAGATCCGGAGCGAGCAGGCGCTCGACGCGGGTCAACTGCGCGCCGCCCTTGATGCCCAGGGCATCCACGGCGCTGAGATCCAGTCGTTCGGGAGCAGCCAGGAGTACACCATCCGCGCCCGGGTGGCCAAGGAAGGGACCGACGCCGACAACACCGAAGCCACCGCGCGGGCGGTGACGGCGGCGCTCGACGCGTCGCTCGGCGCCGGCACCTACACCATGCTCCACTCGTACGGAGTCGGGCCGAAGGTCGGCGGCGAGCTCCGGACCCAGGCCTTCCTGGCCATCTTCCT
>DAOMFQ010000150.1:0-5743 GCA_035429905.1 Gemmatimonadales bacterium | reverse complement strand
ACCGATACCACGATCGTGGTCTACGACTCGACCTTCCGGCGGCGCCCGGTGCAGGCCAGGCTCCCGCTGGTGCAGGCGCCGGACGGCACGTGGCAGAAGCCGGCCATCGGGTACCTCGCGCGGGAGTACCAGGGCATCGGGACACTCCGCGCCCTCGACAGCGCCTACGTGCAGATGACCGACCCGCGGGGGTTCTGGACCCGGTCGCTCCTCGACCGCTGGGGCCAGGCGTCCCGGACCTGGGACGCGCTGGGACTCCAGGCGCGGACGAGCTACCTGCCGGACGGGCGGGTCGTCTGGACCGAGGGCGCGGTGCCCGATTCGAGCCGGGTCTGGACGACCTACGATGCCCTGCGGCAGGTGGTGCGCACGCGCTGGGTGCGCGCCGTGGGGGACACGGTGCGCCTCGACAGCCTGGTGTATGACGCGAACTATCGGGTGATCCGGTCGATCGACCCGCGGAATCAGGTCACGACGGTGACCTATGATGGCGAGGGGCACCCGGTCATGACGGTCGGGCCCGCGCAGACTACGACGGTCGTGGGGTACCTGGCGAACGGCCAGGTGGATTCGACCTGGACCAGCGAATCGGGGGCGGTACACTATACCTATGACTTGACTTGGCAGAATCGATCGAGCGCCACGGGCCCCTACCAGCAGCTCCTGCAGCGGTCCTACTTCGACGGCTCGGGACGGGACACCCTCACGGAAAGCTCCCTGCGCGTGCAGGCCACCGGCACGACCCCCCAGATGCAGTGGCGGAAGGCGCGCACCTGGTACACCGTGGCCAACGAGGTGGACTCGACTGTCCTCTACCGGGGGGACAACTGCAACGTGCCCTGCTACAGCTACCCGGCCACGTTCGATTCCCTCCACCGCCAGGCGGTAGGCTGGCGGCGGGACCGGGCGGGGCGGGATACGGCGCGGGTGGACACCCGGGGCAAGGCCACGACCTACCGGCTGGATCGGTTGGGGCGGGTGGTGGCGCACCGGCCGTGGGCCGACAGCGCCATCGTCCGGGATTCCCTCGTGTATGACCTGGCGGGCAACGTCGTCACTACGATGACGCGGCGGGGCTATGTCCTGACCAGCCAGTACGACAGCCGGAACCGGGACACCCTGATCGTGATCCCCACGGTGGGAACCCTGCGGAAGCAGTACGGCGGCCCGGCCGGCCAGCTCACGCGCCAATGGCTCACCGGGGCGGTGGACTCGATCGGGGGCGTCAACGGGGAGGTGCGGTGGGCCTATGACCAGCGGGGCCGGCTGGTGGCGGACACCGCCTATTCGGGGAGCGTGGCCCGGGCGCAGTCCTACACCTATGACCCCTACGAGCGGCCGAGCACGCGGACCGACGCGGTCGGGCTCTGGAGCACCCGCTACGAGACCGCGCGCGGGCTGCCGGACACGCTCCTCACGCCCTTCGGCGACACCCTTCGGCTCACGCTGGACCTGCAGGCGCGGCCGACGAGCCAGTGGGTGGCGGGCGCTGGCGGAGCGCCGTTGCAGCTCACGGCGCGGAGCTGGAACCTCAGCGGCGCGCTCGATGCGACCACCCACACGGTGGATGTGTTCGGGGCGGCCTGGGAGGTCATGGGCGTCGCGCGGCCCGATGCCCCGGATTCGGCCGGCCCCTCCCTCGCCCCCTTCGGCCTGCTACGGGACGGGCCGCTGGCGGTGCCCGACAGCGTCCAGGATTCGGTGGCGTATGACGGCTGGCAGCGGGTGGTGAGCTGGCGGCGCGAGCGCTCCGCGGGCGGGGGGAGCGTGGTCACCCGGGCCTACAGTTTCGATCCGATGGGGAATCTCTTCCAGTCGGGCGGCGAGCTCTACAACGGGATGACGAACCAGCTGCGCAAGGGGGCGGGGGGCTTCCTGACCTATGACAACGCCGGCAACCTCACTGCCAGGTCGCAGTCCGGCCTCACCTACGGTTATGACGCCCTGCACCGGCTGGTGAGCGTGCGGCAGAATGGCGTGCTGATCGCCCGGTATGGGTACGACGTGCTCGGGCGCCGAATCGTCAAGCGCGTGTACAGCGGCGCCACCGGCGGCACGGTCGGCTACCTGCGGATGGGGTATGCCGGGAGCCAGGTGGCCTTCGAGACCGATTCCGCCAACACCACGCTCAGCACGATCTACATTTGGGGCCCCGGCGTGGACAACCTCCTCGCGGTCCGGGTGGCAGGGACGAGCTACACGGTGGTCACCGATGCGCTCGGCAGCGTGCGGGCCGTCCTCCGCCAGGCGGACGGAGTCTGGCAGGGCCGGCTCGCCTACGACCCCTACGGCCAGCTCCTCGACAGCGCCGGCACGCTCCCGGCCGGGCGCTATCGTTGGACCGGGCGGGAGTATGACGCCGAGACGGGCTTCTACTTCCACCGGAGTCGGTACTACGACCCCGCGGTGGGACGATTTGTGCAGGAGGACCCGGTGGGCGACGCCGGGGGGCCCAACCCCTACGCCTATGTCGGCGGGAACGTCCTCCAGGCGCGGGATCCCTTCGGGGCGATGTCCGACTACCCGCCCTATTCGTGGGCCGGGCTGTGCATCGCCGACTTCTGCTTCGACCAGTACGGGGGGTTTGGGGGCGGGGGCGGCGCGAGCCAGCGCTTCACTTCGCTGATCAGCTGGGCCGCAGCGTCGTCGTGGCTCTACGATCTATACGGAACGTACATGCATAACTATGGCAAGATGGTTCAAGCCATGGCAGCGAGTCCACAAGACTACCCTTCGTACATGCGGGCGATGTACTTCGGGTCATCACCGCTTTCTCGTGTTCAATTTCAGGATATCTTGGGAACACTCATGAATGAGATGAGATTCGATCGCTCCACATCCGCATTGCCATTCGGGGACGTCCTCCACTCGGGACAGGTGGCGGCCGGGTTCATCGACCGCCTGGTCGGCGGACAAGTGATCGTAAATGAGGAGTTCATCGAGCTCTACGCTCCCGCGAGCACGGTAGCGCTAACCGCTTACGGCGTGACGATCATCCACCCAACGCGCTTCTTTAGTCCACGCTGGGAGGATTTCAGAGGAAACTTCCTCCTGCACGAGCAACTTCATCATCAGTATCTACCTGATGGTACTTCAGGCTATCATTGCATGATCTATCGTGCGGCGTCAGATTTGTCCGGAAGACGGTACGTTCCACAAGAGTGCGTTTCGTAGAATATGGCTACCGGGTCTCGAGTGCTGCTGCTGGCTTGGATGGTGCTCATGTCTATGGCCCACCCAAGAATGGCCGCTTCGCAAATTGAGGCCGGGGTATGCGGGGAATCCGGTCCAAGTTCTCGGCAAGTGGAAGCTTGGCCAAGGAAGAACCCTATTCCCGACGAAGGCATCCTTCGAGTCCTTGGCTCATTGATTGGATCGGTGCCGGACGCGGGCCCCGGCGGGAACCAGTCGTCCTTGGTGGACAGCATGTGGCGGGCGAACCCCGGCGCCTTGGAGCAGACGCTTGCGTTTGTCATCACAAGCCCGCTCCAGTTCGCCGTTGACCAGGCTGCGGGGTCCGCCGAACTATATCGCCTCCTGGGAGGCAGCCCAGAGTGGGTCGCGTGGGCGTTGCTCGTACCCGCGCTTGATCAACGAAGGATTGAGGTTGTCAATGCATTGCCCTTGCGACCTCAACAGGATGTGCAGGAACTGCTTTATTGGCAGGCGTGTTCAATGTCGGTTGCGCTCGGCGCCTTGACGCCGGTTCTTCCGCGCCTCCGAGCGATGGGTGCACAGATCGGCCCGCCCCAATGGTACGCTGAGTGGTTGTGGCTGCTCGACCAGATTGAGCGTCGACTGAGCGCTCCCCTCCGTGAGCGATACGATCGCGAAATCGCCCCCTTCGGCAGGGCGGCTCGACAGGCTGCTTCTGAATGGCCCCGGCGGCAACTGCCCGAGCCGCACTAGTCGCCGCATGGATCTCACCTCATTTGTGCGAGTCGCTCCGCATTGGGCATATTCCATTGGAGCTGAGAATCACATCTTGGAATCCCTAGCGCGAGGGGTCCAACAGTGGCCTGAATCGCGGCTCCGAGTCCACTCCCAGCGGTTGAAGCATGTCGAGCGTCGCTCCGACACTGCCGCTGCCTTGAGGTGGCCGGCCGATATCAGGCCGGTTATCATCCGGATCAGTATTGGGAGTCACCTGCCTCCTGAAGTGACTGCTGCTTACGGTTCGGGCTTTGCAAAGCAGTCCCCCGGAAACTCCCCCAGCAACTCCGCCCTCCCGGTGAGTGGCCGCACGAAATACCACCAGTTCCCCTCCGCCGTCCACCCCTCCTCGTCCGCCACGATCGCGCCCCAGACACACCGCGCCACCGGCGTGGTGGCCGCCCGCATCCGGAGGTCCAGCGCCTCCAGCCGCGCCGCCACCGCCTCCGCCTGCGCCCGCGTGATGCGCGAGAGCGCCTGCGCCAGCAGCTGCCGCCCATCGAGGTCGGCCAGGTAGTCCTCGTAGTCCCCGGGGTACCCTGCCTCCACCGCCCCCACGGTCCGCTCCCACCCCGACAGCAGCACCTCCAGCCCGCCGTGCACCACCGCGTCGGGCGCCCCCTCCGCGCGGAGGAACTCCGCCAGCCGGTCGGCGTCGCGCGGGGTCATCGCGGCCACTGGTTGTTGGCGCGGTCCACGTCCGGCAGCGCGTGCCGCGGGTCCACCACCGCCGCCGTCACTCGCTTCGTGCCCCGCACCGTGTAGGTGAATTGCGGGCCCAGGTTCCACATCTCCACCGGCAGCCTGACCACCTCGCTCGAGCCGTCGGCGTAGGTGAGCCGGATCTCCGCCGGCATGACCATCGTGTTCCGGTTCGAGAGGTACACCGCCGACCCGCCGCCCGGCGCCGCGCCCACCGAGTCCACCGCCTGGTCGAGCCGGGCCGTCGTCAGCACCCACTCGCGCCAGTACCAGTCGAGGTCCATTCCCGAGGCGTCGCGCATCAGGCGGAAGAAGTCGGCCGGCCCCGGGTGCCTGAACGCCCACGTCCGGAGGTAGTCCCGGAACGCCGCGTCGAACCGCGCCGGCCCCAGCACCTCGTAGCGCAGGAGCTGCATCAGCAGCGCCGGCTTCTGGTATCCGCCCCAGAAGAGGTCCGTCACCTCCACCGGCCGGAGCATCAGCGGCTGCTCCCCCGCCCCCGCGTGGTCGGGATAGAGGTGCAGCGGATGCACCTCGATCGAATCGCCGTAGGGCGTGCCCCGGAAGTACTTCGCGGCGTTGGCCAGGTCGATGAAGGTGTTGAACCCCTCATCCATCCACGGGTACAACCGCTCGTTCGAGCCCACCACCATCGGCACCCACTGGTGCCCCAGTTCGTGCGCCAGCACCCAGTGCACGTCCTCCCGCGAGGGCCCCGCCGGGTCGAAGGTGATCATCGGGTACTCCATCCCCTCGATCGGCCCCTCGATGCTGGTGAACTGCGGGTAGGGGTATCGGAGCCACTGCGTGCTGTAGTACGCCAGCGCCTCCCGGGTCATCCGGTTGGCCTCGGCCCAGAGCGTGGCGGCGGGCCGGTAGAGGGTGTGGATGAGGATGCCCTCCCACGCACTCGCGTCCCACTGGAAGTCGGGGCTCGCGGCGAAGGCGAAGTCGCGCACGCTGTCGGCGGTGTAGCGCCAGGTGAGCGTGCCCGTGGTGGTGGGCCGGGTGCGGGCCGGCTTTCCCGCCTCCTCGCGCGCGATGACCGCAACCGCCTCGGACGAGGTGGCCGCCGCTGCGAGGCGCTGGCGCTGGGTGGCCGTGAGCA
>DAOMFQ010000149.1:0-5749 GCA_035429905.1 Gemmatimonadales bacterium | reverse complement strand
TTCATCGGCCGCCGGCAGGGTGCGGCCGAGGAATCCGCGGAAGGACTGGTGCCAGCCGTGGAGTCGGTCTCGGCTCAGATCGCCGGCTCCTCGTCGTCGGCCAGCGCCGCGGCCCGGCGCCGCACCCGGGCGTCGGCCAGCCGCCGTTCCAGCTCCTCGCGGGCGGTATGGCCCGCGCCCCGCACCGCCCCAGCCGCATCGGCGGCCCGGTGCCGCACCTCGTCCACCCCCTCGCGCACCCGTTCCTTGCCTTCCTCGAACTTCTCGGTGAGCTCGTCGAGGCCGTCTTCCGCGAAGTCGCGCAGGTCGCGCGCCTTCCGCTTCAGCTGCCGCCGGGTGGCCTCGCCGCTCTGCGGGGCGAACAGCAGCGCCAGCCCCCCGCCGATCACCGCGCCCGCCAGAAACCACTTCACGGCCGAGCCGCCGTTCTCCTTCACGTAGACGATCTCCTCTTCCTCGTGGCGTGCCATGCTACTCTCCCGCGTCGGGGTCGTCCTCGGCGGAGACCAGCACCTTCTCCAGCGAGGCGTGATGCTGCACCGGCGCGTGAATGAACCGGTCCACCAGCGTGTCGGTGCCGTTGACGTTGAGCTGCTCGAAGAGGAACCGGAAGGTCCGCTCGAGGTCGGCGGCGATGGCGTCGCGCACCTCGGCGGGGAGCGACCAGCACTCCTCCTTGAACGGCCCGATGGCCTTCTTCCGCGCCTTGTAGTAGAACTGCTCGTCGGAGTCATCGGCCTTGCGCTCCGACTGGGCGTTCTCGTCGAGCCAGGCGTACATCCGCTTCCGGAGCTCGGCCGGCAGCTTCGGATGGTCGAAGACGATGCTCTGGAAGTTGGTGGCGAGGTGGATTTCGCAGGCTTCCACCCTCGGGAAGTTGCCGAACGCGTTGCTCGGCAGCGTGCTGGCGCCGTGCTGCACCGCGCCCGCCGTGCCATACTCCTGCCGTGCCGCCCTGGACAGCGCCGCCAGCGCGTCGAGGTCGAGCTTGACCGCCGCGATCGAGCCGTCCGGCAGCACCACCCCGCCGTGCGAGGTGCCGGTCTGCACCGAGATCTTGCTGAGCCCCTCGGTGACCCCCAGCCGGTCGAGGGTAGTGCGGCAGCCGCGCATGAAGGCGTGCAGCTCCTCCACCGTGCTGTTCTTGTGGCCCACCTCGCCGATCTCGCCGCCCACCGACACGGTGACGCCCTCGGGCTCCCGCTCGCGGATGAACGCGGTGATCTCGGCGCAGCGCTCGAAGTTGGCGCGCTGCTGCTCCTCGAGGGTGGGCCTGGAGAGGTCCACCAGCGTGGAGGTGTCCACGTCAATGTTGTAGAACCCCGCCGCCACCTCTTCCGCAATCAGCTTCTTGACCTCGCCCACCTCCCCTTCGGGGTCGGTAGCGTACTTCTTGGCGTTGACCTGGCAATGGTCGCCCTGGATGAACAGGGGGAGGGTGTAGCCCTCGCGCAGCGCCGCGCCGATGAGGACCGCCACATATTCGTCGGGCCGCTGGGCGGTATAGGCGATCTCGCTGCGGGCAATTTCGAGGATGATGGCCCCGGCCCGGCCCGCCAGCGCCGCGCGGAAGACCGCCCGCGCCGTGTCGTAGGCCAGCATCCGGACGTTGATGGCGGGGACGGTGAACCCGCCGCACTCACCGCGCCCGCGGGCCAGGTACAAGTCGTTGATGGAGGCGGGGCGGGCCCCCGTGATCTGGCCCAGCTCCCAGAGGAGCCACCGGGCCGCCTCGCGCTCGGCCTCGCCGCCGAACACCGCCTGGCGAACCAGCCGGTCGGTGGCCGGCGAGCGGAGTGCGGCCGGGTCGGCCAGGCGAATGCCGCCCGGCACCTGGGTCACCGCGCCGCCGAAGAGCCTGACGGCCTGCTGCACGTGGTCGGTCACGAATCGCGTCCTCGGAAGTGGGGACAGAGCCGGATGGCAAAATCTAGACCGCCGGCCGGCCGGGCGCGAGGCGGAATCAGGCGGTGTCCGCCTCCCCACCCGCCATCGCGTCCGGCGCCTCGAAGCCATGCCGCCCGAGCGCACCGAAGGTGAGCCGCTTGCCGAGTTCCACGCCGGGCTGGTCGAAGGGATTCACCCCGTACCAGCACCCCGCGTAGCCGGTGGCGAGCTGGAAGAACATCAGCAGTTCCCCGATGGCCGCTGGAGAGAGATCGGGCAGCGCGATGGTGCAGTTCATCCGGCCCATGCGGGACAGGGCCGCGGAGGTCGCTTCGTACTCCGCCGCGAGGAGCCCGCCGAGGGTGCGCCCGCCGAGGCAGGCGACCTCCTCCGGGAGGCCGTCGGCCGCCGGGATCGTGACATCCTCCCCGGGATCGGCCACGGTCACGAAGGTGATGACCTTGTCGAACGGCCCTTCCATGAACAGCTGCACCTGCGAGTGCTGGTCGGTGGCCCCCACCGAGGCGATCGGGGTGGGGCCGGTGTGCACCACCCTGCCCTCCCGGTCCACGCGCTTGCCGAGGCTCTCGGCCCAGAGCTGGCGGAACCACTCCGCGACGTCGCGCAGGCGGTCGCTGTAGGGCATCAGCACGTGGAGCCGGGCACCGGCCTGGGTGTCCGCCGTCCAGTGGAGCGCGGCGAAGAGCGCCGCCGGGTTGTGGAGCAGGTCGTCGCTTTCGGCGCGGGCCACGGCCCGAGCCGCCCCCTCGACCAGCGCGACGATGTCGATGCCGACCAGGGCCGCAGGCAGGAGTCCCACCGGTGAGAGGACGCTGAAGCGGCCGCCGACGTCGGGCGGTACCTCGAGCGTGGCGATCCCCTCGCGGGTGGCGAGTTCGCGGAGGGCGCCCTTGACCGGGTCGGTGGTGAACACGAGATGCCGGCTGGCCGCGCTCCCCAGCGCCTCGTCGAGCCAGCGGCGGACCACCAGGTACTGGGCGAGCGTCTCCGCGGTGCCCCCCGACTTGCTGATCACGTTGACCAGCACGCGCCGCGGGTCGATCCGCCGCAGCGCCGCGGCCACCGACGTGGGGTCCACGTTGTCGAGCAGGGTGAGGCGCGGGAAGAACTCGCGGGCCTCGTCGTCCAGCTCGTTCCACGCCGGCGGCCGGAGCGCCGCGAGCAGCGCGCGGGCGCCGAGCGCCGACCCGCCGATGCCCAGCACGAGCACGTGATCGTGGGCCTGCCCCAGTCCCTGCGCGAAGGCGCTGATCTGGCGGACGGTCCGCTCCTGCGCCGCAAGTCCGTAGAAGCCGTACTCGCCGGCGGCGCGGCGCGAGCGCACCTCCGCTTGCACCTCGCCGAAGCGGCGCGCCAGCTCGTCGAGCCGCCGCCGGGGCAGCCCATGCTCGCCGTCGAGGCGGTCCTGCAGGATGCGTCCATACCGGAGCTGCATCAGGCGATCTCCACCGTGAGTCCGTCATAGGCCGGCGCCACGCCGGCCGGCAGCCGGGCCGCGAGTTCCGCGTGCCCCGTCTCGTGCGTCAGGTGCGTGAGGAAGGTACGCGCCGCGCCCAGTTCCCGCGCGAGCGCCACCGCCTCGTCGATGCTGAGGTGCGTGGGGTGCGGCCGCCACCAGAGGGCGTTCAGCACCAGGACGTCGAGGCCCTGGAGGGCGGCCCGCTCCACCGTGCCCACGTCCTTCACGTCGGTCAGGTAGGCCAGCCGCCCGAACCGATAGCCGTACACCCGAAGATGACCGTGCGGAAAGGCGAGCGGGAGGACGGGGACACCGGCCACCGTGGTGGCCACGCCGGGTGCCAGCGCGTGGGGCTCCAGGTGGGGCTTGGAGGTGCCCTCGAAGGCCGTCACCCCGGGGTCGAAGATGTACCGGAACGACGACTCGAGCATCCGGAGCGTCTCGGGGGGCCCGTACACGGGCAGGTGCCCCTGGTTCCGCACGGTGAAGATCCGGAGGTCGTCGATGCCGGCGGTATGATCGGCGTGCTCGTGGGTGTAGAGCACGGCGGAGAGGCGATCCACCTTCCGGGCCAGGAGCTGGAGCCGGAGTTCGGGCGGGGTGTCGAGGAGGAGGGTGGCGCCATCGGCCTCGAGCAGCGCGCCCGAGCGGGTGCGCTTGTCCCGGGGATCCTCGGAGCGGCACACGGCGCAGCCGCAGCCCACCTGCGGCACGCCGAACGAGGTGCCGGTGCCGAGGAAGGTGAGCCGCATGCCGCTACACGGTCTCGATCTTGAGCAGGTTCGTGGTGCCGGGCACGTCGAAGGGCACGCCCGCGGTGACGACGACCCGGTCGCCCTGGCTCACCAGCCCCTGGGCCAGGAGCTGGGCCCGCGCCACCTGCAGCATCGCCTCGTAATTGGGCATGTGGTCCACCAGCACCGGAGTCACGCCCCACACCAGCGCCAGCGCGCGGTGGGTGTCGGGCTCCGGGGTGACCGCCACGATCGGCACCGACGGGCGGAAGGAGGCCACCGTGCGGGCCGTGAAGCCGCTCGAGGTGAAGCAGACGATCACGCGGGTATCGAGCAACTCGGACGCGGCGCACACCGCGACCGCGATGGCGTCCTCGGACCGCGCCTTCCGCTCGGCGAACCGGTCGGCGGCGCCGCCGGTTCGCCGCCCCACCGCCAGGTCGAACGCCGCGCTCCGCCCCTTTCGGTGGCGCTCCACCTCGCGGGCGATCCGATCCATCGCCTGCACCGCCTCCATCGCGTACTCCCCCACCGCCGTCTCCGCGGAGAGCATGACGGCATCGGTGCCGTCGAGGATCGCGTTCGCCACGTCCGACGCCTCGGCCCGGGTGGGCCGGGGCGCATGGACCATCGATTCCAGCATCTGGGTGGCCGTGATGACCGGCTTCCCACGGAGGTTGGCCTCCCGGATCAGCCGCTTCTGGACCAGCGGCACCTCCTCGAATGGCAGTTCGACGCCGAGGTCGCCGCGGGCGACCATGACGGCGTCGGTGGCGTCGAGGATGGAGGCCAGGTGCAGGAGGGCGGTGTCCTTCTCGATCTTCGCGACCAGCTGGATGCGCTTGGGGATCAGGGCCCGGAGCTGGGTCAGGTCCTCGGCGCGCCGCACGAAGGACACCCCGATGTAGTCCACCCCCAGCGCCACCGCGTGCTCCACCTCCTCCCGGTCCTTCTCGGTGACCGCCGGGGCGCTCACGTCCACGCCAGGCAGGTTCATCCCCTTGTGCGCCCGGAGGAGGCCGCCGTAGCGGACCACCCCGTCCACCCGGTCCCCACGAACCCCACTCACCTCGATGGACAACAGGCCGTCGTCGAGCAGGATCTTGGAGCCCGCCTTCACGTCCTGCGCGAGCGCGGCATATGTGGTCGGCAGCTCGCCCGCGGCAGCCCCCTCCTCGGGGGCAAACGTGACCTTCTGGCCCGCGGTGAGCTCCCGGGGCTCCGCCAGGTCGCCCACCCGGATCCGGGGGCCATGCAGGTCTACGAGGATCGCCACCGGGTCCCGCCTCCCCTTCCGCACCTCCTGGAGGTCCCGAATCCACTGGGCCCGGAGCTGGGGCGTGCCGTGCGAGGCGTTGACCCGGACGACATTGACCCCGGCGTCCAACAGCTGGGCCATGCGGGCAGGATGGGACCAGGCCGGTCCCAGGGTGGCGACGATCTTGGTGCGGCGAATGGCAGAACTCGGCAAGCGGGCCTCAGTGAGGGGAGTGAGGGGATTCTAACGGAACACCGGACGCCGGGGCAGATGGCCTGAGCGCGGCCGACGTGAGCTCTCGTGCCCGCGCAGCTCGACCAGCCAGCTCCTGCGACGCTGTGGTCGTTGGGGTCGTCGGCGATCTGGTGCACGCGCCCCTCGACCAGCCTG
>DAOMFQ010000148.1:0-5773 GCA_035429905.1 Gemmatimonadales bacterium | reverse complement strand
ATCTGCTACGACTTCTTCTTCGTGACCGGCCAGATCTACACCGACGAGCAGGCGGGGCCGAAGATCCGGGCCGCCGCGCAGGGCTTCCTGGCCTTCCTCACGCAGGGGGTCGGCTACCTGATCGGGGCCTGGGCGTCCGGCCGGGTGGTGCAGCGCTTCGTGCTTCCCGACGGCGGGCACGACTGGCACGGCATCTGGCAGGTGCCTGCCATCGGCGCCGTGGTCATCCTGCTGGTCTTCGCGATTCTCTTCCGGCCCGCCGCCGCGCGGGCCTCCACCCCGGCCTGACGGAATCCATCATGACGACGACCAAGACCTCCCGGCGCGACTTCGTGGGCAGCGTGGCGGCGGCGGGTACGGCGTTCACCATCGTGCCGCGGCACGTGCTTGGCGGCCCGGGGTACACCGCGCCCAGCGACAAGCTGAACGTCGCCTGCATCGGCGTGGGCGGCATGGGGGAGAGCGACGTGAAGGGCATGGCGGGAGAGAACATCTACGCGCTCTGTGACGTGGACCTCAAGGCCGCGGAAGACACCTTCCGGAAGTACCCGGCGGCCAAGAAGTACCGCGACTACCGCGAGATGCTGGACCAGGAGCAGAAGCACATCGACGCCGTCACGATCACGATCCCCGACCACGGCCACGCCGCGGCCACGATGATGGCGCTTCGCCTCAACAAGAACGTCTACTGCCAGAAACCGCTGGCCCGCACGCTCACCGAGGTGCGGACGGTCCGGGCGCAGGCCGCCAGGACGAAGGTGGCCACCCAGATGGGCAACCAGGGCCACGCCGGCGATGGCGTGCGGATCCTCCGCGAGTGGATCGAGGCCGGCGTCATCGGCACGGTGCGCGAGGTCCAGTACTGGACCAACCGGCCGATCTGGCCCCAGGGGCTCGAGCGGCCCACCGACCTGCACGTGCCGCCCCTCACCCTCGACTGGAACCTCTGGCTCGGCCCGGCGCCGGAGCGGCCGTACAACCCGGCCTACGCCCCGTTCCGCTGGCGCGGCTGGTGGGACTTCGGCACCGGCGCCCTCGGCGACATGGCCTGTCACGGGATGGATGCGGCGTACTGGATCCTCGACCTCGGCTATCCGGAGCGCATCGTCCCCGAGTCGACGCAGCTCTACCTGGAGACGGCGCCCAAATCGAGCCGGGTGGAGTACCAGTTCCCGGCGAAGGGCAGCCGCCCGGCGGTGAAGGTCGTCTGGCGCGATGGCGACCTCCGACCGCCGAAGCCGGATGGCTTGCCGATCACGATGGAGTGGCCGCCCGCCGACATCGGCGGACAGCTCTGGATCGGGGACGGCGGCGCCTTGATTGCCGGGATGTACGGCGAGGATCCTGTCCTGCTCGATCCGAAGCGCGACGCCGAGGTGCGGGCCAATCCGCCGCTCGTGGTGTACCCGCGGTCGAAGGGGGTCTATGACGAGTGGATCGCCGCCTGCAAGGGGGGGCCGGCGGCACTGTCGAACTTCGACGGCCACGCCGGCAACCTGACGGAGATGGTGTTGCTGGGGTGCCTGGCCATCCGCGCCGGGCAGACGCTGGACATCGATCCGGCCACCGGCAACGTGACCAACATGACGCTGCCGGAGAGGTGGATTACGCCGGAATACCGGAAGGGGTGGAGCTTGTAGCTCGCAAAGACCTTCGCGCACTTCGCGTCTTGGCGGTGAACGGCTGTTACCGCGAAGTCGCGAAGAGCGCAAAGGATTGTACTACGGTCGCCATGTGCCTCTGGCGACCTTTGGCACGAACGCATCCAGCCCGCGCGGCGGGAACTTGACGGTCTTCCCCGACTCCGCGCTCATGTAGGCGGCCATCAGCGTCCTTACCACCTCGACGCCGTCGTCGAAGGTGAGCTTGGGCTCCTCGAGCCCGAGGAACACGCGCACGAAGTGGCGGTCCTCGGCCTCGTAGCCATACGCCATCGGCTCGTTGGCCACCACCGGCATCTGGCCCTGCTCGGCGTTCTGCTTCTCGACCAGGTCCTCCCCCTCCCGCCCGGACACTTCCCGGCTGAAGAAGAGCTTGAGCCCGCTGTCCAGGGTGTTCCAGGTCATGGAATACTCCGGCCCCAGCAGCTCCGCCGAGAGCCGGAGCCCGGCGCCGACAAAGCTCCACGACGTCGTGGCCTCGCCGAGCACCGTGTGGCCGTCGCTGGTCTCGAACTCGATGGTCACGCTTGCAAAGTCCTCGGCGGGATGCCGGGCGTAGTCCACCGAGGCGCCCATCGTCTTCTTGAGGCGGCGCACGTACTCCGGCCGGGACCACTTGAGGCTGGCGATCCGCCCCGTGACGCCCACCGGCCGCACCGACGAGCGCGGCGCCCCCGGCTTGGTGAGCAGGTGGCGCACCACTTCCACCGAGTGACACATCATGTCGTTCAGCACGCCGCCGCCCTGCAGCTTGCCCTGCCAGAACCACGGCATGTGCGGGCCGCTGTGTTCCTCCGCCGCGCGCGCCAGGTAGGGCCGGCCGGTGGTGGCCGCGCCGCGGGCCCAGATCAGCGTCCGGCCATGCTCTACCTGCGGGCTGAAGAGCTGGTTCTCCAGGTAGCCGTGCTTGAGCCCCGCCTTCCGGGTGAGCGCCGCCACCTGCTTCGCCTCCTTCACGGTGCGGGCCAGGGGCTTTTCGCAGGCCAGGCCGAGGAGCTCGCCGCGGCCGCGGAGGACGGTATCCGCGATTTCCTCGACGTTGGCGAGCCGCGCGTGATTGGGCCCGCAGAGCCAGAGTGCGTCGATGGCGGGGTCGGCTACCATCGCGGCAATGGACCTGAACGCCCGCGCCCGGCCCACGTCGAGCTTGCGCGCCAGGGCGGCGGCGCTGGCGGCGTTGGCCTGGTTGGGGCTCCAGACGCCGAGGACGTCGGCATCGCGCACCCCCTGCCAGGCCTGCATGTGGAAGCGAGTGTTGAATCCGCTGCCGATGAACCCCACGCCCAACCGACGCTTGGCCATGACGACTCCGCTCAGGTGTAGCTGACGCCCAGCTTCTTGAGCTGGGGCTCGGGGCAGCCGGTCCACTCGGTCACGAAGGTGTTGCCGATGTATTTGAGGTCCTCGACGCCCACCTGGCTCGACCAGTAACCGGTGGCGGTCAGGTTCCGGAACTCGTTGAAGAAGCTGGCCGCGTCCGCGAATTCCGGCTTGGCCTGCTTCGGCCACGCGATGTCGTCGAGGATGGCTTTCTGCTGCCGTTCCGAGGCGGCCACGAACGGCGAGCCGAAGCGCGAGTGGGACTCGGTATCCAGCCAGGCGAGGCCGGTCCGCATCCGCTCGCGGTTGTCCATCTCCTCCGCCATGACGAAGTCCATGAACTCCGGCACGCCCGCCTCGCCGGCGCTGGGGCCGCGCCTGTCGGCCGGCAGCGTGAGGTCGGCCAGCACGGTCACGGTGGCGTACTCGTCGGCGGTGAAGAAGGTGGGGGTGTAGGGCGCGGCGCGCTGCGCCGCCTTGCGAAGCGTCTCGGGCCGGCAGCCGGTGGCACCCGCGGCGAGGGCCAGCCCGAGGAGGCCAAGCACTTCACGTCGGGAGAGATCGCTCACAGGGCCCCCTGGCGGCCCTGGGCCGCAATGAACTCGGAGGTGCGCATCGAGAGCGCCAGGATGGTCCAGGTCGGGTTCTTGTCCGCCTGCGACACGAACGGCCCGCCGTCGGCCACGAAGAGATTCTTGACGCCGTGGGCCTGGCAGTTGGCGTTCACCGCTGACGTGTCGGGGTCGTTGCCCATTCGCACGCAGCCCAGTTCGTGGATGATCTGGCCCCCCGTGGCGATGCCGTAGCCCTGCTCCTTCGTGGGCATCGGGCTGAACACCTCACCGCCCATCTCGGCGATGAGCGCCCGGAAGGTTTCCTGCATGTGCCTGACCTGCTTGTACTCGTAGTCGCTCCACTTCCAGTGGAATTTCAGGACCGGGATGCCCCACTGGTCCTTCACCTCGGGGTCGATCTCGCAGTACGAGTCGGCGTTGGGGATCATCTCCCCGCGTCCGCTGAAGCCGATGGTCGTGCCGTAGAGCCGGCGGTAGGAGTCCTTGAGCGCCTTGCCGTAGCCCCCGAATTCCGGGTAGTTGTCGATGCCCCCCATGAAGCCGTAGCTCGGCTGGCCCCGGCCGCCCCAGATCTCGATGTGGTAGCCGCGCGGAAAGTCGAGCGTCTTGTTGCTCAGCCACCAGGGGCTGTAGAGGTGCCCGCCCCCCACGCCGTCCTCGTTGTGGGGAATGCCGTTCTCCAGCTTGGGAATGAACCCCGCCACGTCGGTACCGGTGGTGTCGGTCAGGTACTTGCCGACCACGCCGCTCGCGTTGGCGAGGCCGTGGGGGAACCGGCGGCTCTTCGAGTTGAGCAGGAGCCGGGCTGACTCGCAGGCGCTGGCGGCCAGGACGATCACCTTGGCCTTGACCTGCTGGTCGGTGCCGCTGGTCTTGTCCACGTACACCACGCCGTCGCAGAGGCCGTTGGCGCCGAGTGTCACCTCGCGCGCCATGGCGTTGGTAATGAGAGTGAGTTTGCCGGTGGCCATGGCCGGCGGCAGGAGCACGTTGGCGGAGGAGAAGTTGGCGTTGACCGCGCAGCCGCGGTTGCACTGCCCGCAGTAGTGGCAGGCGGGGCGGTTGCCCAGCGGCTGGGTCAGGATGGAGAGCCGGGCCGGGATGCAGGTCACCTTGAGGCTGTCGCAGGCCTGCTTGACGAGCAGCTCGTAGCAGCGCGGCTTCGGCGCCGGGAGGAAGTGGCCGTCAGGCTCGTTGGGCAGCCCCTCGGCGCTGCCAAAGATGCCAATCAGGTCATCCACCCGGTCATAGTAGGGGGACAGGTCGTCGTAGGTGATGGGCCAGTCGTCGCCCAGACCGTCCAGGCTCTTGCGGCGGAAATCGTCGGGGCCGAACCGGAGCGAGATGCGGCCCCAGTGGTTGGTGCGCCCGCCGACCATCCGCGCTCGCCACCAGCCGAACTCCGACCCGGGGGCCACGGTGAACGGCTCACCGGGGAGGTTCCAGCCACCGATGCAGGCGTCGAACTCGCCGAAGGGGCGTTCCCTGGTGGAGGCGCCGCGACGGGGTGAGTTGAACGGCCAGGTGAGCATGGCGGAGTCGGTGGTGTTGTCCCACGGCCCGCCCGCCTCCAGCAGCGCCACGTCGGCGCCCGCCTTGGTCAGCATGTAGGCCGCCATGCCGCCGCCGGCGCCGGAGCCCACGATGCAGACGTCGTACACCTTCCGCTGGTCCTGGAGGGTCATCGGCTCACCATGAATTGGGGAATTCGGGAAGCTACTGCGCGAGCCAGCGACCGGCCAGCGGCACCGGCGGCTCATTCTCGAAGGCGATGGTGGCGGAGAGCGCGGAGCCGCCGCTTCCCTGAACGAACCTCACGGTGATGGGGTGGATTCCGGCGGCGAGCGCCACCATCCCGGTCCGCTCGGCCTCGGAGTGCCAGCCGTCGTTGTCGATCACGACCTTGCCGCCGATTTCGAGTACGCTGCCGTCGTCGGAACTGAGCGCGAGGGTGTAGAGCCCGGCGCGCTGAACGCGGAGATAGCCGGTGAACATCAGCCCGTACGTTTCGGGGCGCTGGAATCCGGGAAGCGCCACCGTTTCGGCGGTCGCGACGCGTGCGGGCGCACCGGCTGGTACGGCGCGGGCGTCGGTGAAGGCCGCAGGGTAGTAGGCGACTCGGAGTCCAGGGCGGAGCCCTCGGGACGGCACGCGCCCCGCCGGGCGCAGCGTCGTGCGGCTCACCCGCGCCTGGCGCGGCGGACTGCTCTTGCCGCC
>DAOMFQ010000147.1:0-5810 GCA_035429905.1 Gemmatimonadales bacterium | reverse complement strand
GGATGTTGAGCAGCGTGGACTTGCCGCTGCCGGAGGGCCCGAGCAGGACGACGAACTCGCCGCCCAGGAGCTCGAGGTCTACCTCCCGCAGGGCGTACACGTCCACCTCGCCCATGTGGTAGACCTTGCTGAGCGCCCGCGCCTGGAAGACGGCTTTGTCGTCCATGGCTGGAGTATGGGGCGCGCCGAATGAAGGACCGGGTAAGTGCGCTTACAACTGCCTTCAGCTTCCCCTTAACCGCCCGGCGCTATGTTGCTCCCGGAAGCGGGGATACTGGGCAGACAGGATGGCCCCGGTTCTTCGGGCGCCTCCGAGGCCGGCAGCAGTCAAGCCGACTCCCCAAGGGTGCTCTCCAGCACCCGCCCAAGTCCCCGCTTTCACGCCGCCCGACGCTCGCGCCGGGCGGCGTTTCCATTGTGCGGCAGCTCCGCTCCGGAACGCGAATCGGCCCCGGCGCATGTGGTGTGGCCGGGGCCGATCGCTTGCTTCACCTCACCGGGGTGAAGCCTGCACCAGCACGGGGCTCAGCTCTTGACCGCCGCCAGCTGCCGGACCGACGCCGCAAGGGTCTTGACCTTCGCCGGGTCCGCCGCCGTCGCCGCGTCGGCGTCGAGCTGCGTGGCCAGCTTGGTCAGGTCGTTCTGGCGGGAGGTGCCGGACTTCTTCTGCGCCTTCTCGAGCGCCTTGCGGGCGGACGAGACTTTGTCGGCCGGGAGGCCGTTCGAGCGCGACAGCTGGTCGAGGTAGGCGCCCGAGAGCGCGAAGCTCGCCGGCCACACGATCTTGGGCTGGCCCTGCGCGTTGAAGTAGTCGAGGTGCACCGACTTGGCCGCATCGATCTCGTTCTGCGACAGGTAGCTGCTCGGCGTGAGCTCCATGATGTCGAGCCCGCGGGAGATTTCCGAGCTCACCATGACGCCGTTGTACCAGTAGACCGACCAGGTGCCGCCGGCCGCCATCTGGGTGGAATCGGCAGGGCCGCGGTCGAAGAAGGCGATCTCCACCGGGTGCGCCACGTCGGTCCAGTCGAACACCGACACGCCGCCCTGGTACCACGACTGCACCATGATGTCGCGGCCGGGAACCGGGACCAGGGACCCGTTGTGGGCCACGCAGTTCTCGTTGACCGTCTGCGGCGCCGGGAGCTTGTAGTAGCTCTTGAACGCCATGGTGTTGTTGCTGAGCGTGAAGAGCGCGTCCGCACCCCACTCCTTCTTGTCCGTGATGCGGCACTTCGCCCCGCCGCCGCCGCCCCATTCATCCGAGAAGAGGATCTTGGTGGCGTCATTGTTGAAGGTCGCCGAGTGCCAGTACGAGAAGTTCGAGTCCGACACCGCGCCGATGCGCTTGGGATTGGCCACGTCGCGGATGTCGAGCAGGAGCCCGTACCCTTCGCACGCGCCGCCGGCCAGTCCGACGGCGGGATAGACCGTGATGTCGTGGCACTGGTTCGGGCCGGGGCGAACGGCCCCGGGCGCCGGCGGGGCCCCGAACCGGGCCGCGAGGATGGCGGGCAGCGCGGTGCGGAGCGCGGCACTGTCGGCGGCCGTCGGCGCGCCGGTGCCGTTCCGGGCCTTGACGATGCTGTCCAGCATCGGGTTGACGAACTGCGACGGAAGGATCCGCTCCTGGCCGAACAGGTCGGCGGTGTAGCCGCCCTTGGCGCGCCACTCGGCCGCGGCCTTGGCGGCGGCGGCGACGTCCTCCGGCGATTCGCCGTGGCTCGGTGGCCCCACCAGGTCGTTGAAGATGCGCGGCGAGCTCACGATGGCCGCCTGGGCCGGGTTGGCCAGCGGGACCTTGATGACCTCGATCCGGAAGCGGGCCGAATTCGGGTCCTGGTCCGGCGCAAGCCGGGAGCAGCCCGGGAGCTCGTTGGGCGAACGGACGCCCGCCGACCCGGACACATAGATGTAGACGTTCGCCTTGTCGTTCGGGTCCTCGACCACGGTGTGGGTGTGCGAGCCGCGGCAGGTCTGCACGTTGCCGATGTACTTCGGCGCCGCGATGTCCGTGATGTCGAAGATCCGGATGCCGCGGAGCCGCTCGGCGCTCACCGTGTCCTTCACGCCCTGCCCGCCGCAGTCGAGGCGGCCCGAGGTGCCCTCACCGGACACGAAGAGCAGGTTCTTGTACACCGAGACGTCGCTCTGCGAGGCCGGGCAGAAGTACCCGACCGTCAGCACCGGCTTGGCGGGGTTGGAGATGTCCCAGACCTGGAAGCCGTTGTAGTTGCCCTGGATGGCGTACTTGCCGGTGAACGACAGGTCGGAGTTCGTGGAGCCGAGGAACTTTTCCGACGGCGGCGTCTTGGAGACCACCTTCATGTTCCAAGTCGCCTCGGCGGCGTCCATCTTGCCGGCCCGGAGGCCAACCCGCGGGTCGGTGGCCGGCTTGGGCGCGGCGGCCGTAGTGGGCGCGGCGCTGGACGACGACGAGCAGGCCGCCAGGGTCAGCGACCCGAGGGCGATGGTGAGCGAGAGAAGCGCGATGGGGCGACGAACGGGGTGTGCGGTTGCCATGGAGGGTTCCTGTAACGGGACGACTGCGGACGACAGATGGATACGCGGTGGTGTGGTGTTCACTGGCTGCTGCCGGCCGGCGGGAGCGCCGCCAGCATCTTCTGCATGCGGCCAATTTCCGTGGTCTGGTCGGCGTACACGTCGGAGGCGAGGCGGAAAGTGGTCTCATCCTGGGCGGCGCCCTGGGTGCCGAACAGCTTGTCCACCATCACGACCGCGCCCATGTGGTGCTCGATCATGAAGGTCAGGAAGAGCCGGTCGAACTCGACACCCCGCGCCTGGTCCAGCTGGGCCAGTTGCTCCGGGCTCAGCATCCCCGGCATGCGGGCGCCGTGGTCCATGCCCGGCATGGTCGCGTGGGGCGAGGCGGGATCCGGCACCGGCTCTCCGCGCTGGCGGAGCCAGCGCTGCATGATGGCGATCTCGTCGTTCTGCCCCACCACGATCCGCTCGCAGAGCGTCTGCACTGACTGACTCGCGCCGTGACTCGGCGCCCACCCGGCGATCAGCACGGCCTGGGCGTGGTGGAGGATCATGCCGGACATGAACTCCACGTCCGGCGGCGCATACGGCGGAACCGCGTTGTCCGTCTTCGCCTGGGCGGCCGCCGCCGGCGCCACGAGGGCCGTGGCGAGCGCCAGGACAGTGAATGGTCGCGCGATGGGATGGTACACGTACCGCTCCTGGACCTGGGTCCGGCAGAAGCTAACCGCCCGGCCGGGTCGCGGGACGTGCTCCGCGACCCGGCCCCGTTGCAAAGACGAACGCTGGCCCCGGAAGGTTTCGGGTGCCGTCAGCCGGCCGCGAGCGTGGCCTGGACGGTCATCGGGACGGCCGCAAGGGCCTTCGAGATGATGCAGCCGACTTTCGTCTCCTCGGCCAGCCGCTTGAACTCGGCTTCGGACACCCCAGGCACGTCCCCCCGGGTGATGAGTTCGATGCGGGTGATGACCGAGCTCTCGCCGACCTTGTCGAGGTGCACGACCGCCTCGGTGTCGACCCGGCGCGGAATGTGGCCTCCCCGGGCCAGCTGCGCCGAGAGCGCCATCGTGAAGCAGGCGGCGTGGGCGGCGCCCAGCAGTTCTTCCGGGTTGGTGCCCGGGGCGTCCTCGAACCGGGCCTTGAAGGTGTACGGGGTCTCGAGCACGCCGCTGCCGAGTCGGACGGTGCCGGTGCCGGACCGAAGGTCTCCGGTCCAGCGTGCGGTTGCCTTGCGTTCCATGGGGAATCTCCTGGGGCGTTATTGCTCGGTGGCGGCCTTCAGGTTGGCCAGACCGGCCACGAAGTCCTTCCCGATCATGTTGTCCATGCTGACGAAGATGCTCATCACCTTGCCGACGTACAGGTTCGGGCCGCGCATGGTCCAGGTGACGGTCGTGGAGTCGCCCGAGGGGACCAGGGCGAACTCGGTGGTGTTGTGGCTTTCGAACGGCGTGAGGAAGTCCAGCGCGAGCGTGATCCTGGAGTAGGGCACCGACTCGGTGATCTCCATGCGGCCGCTCCCCACCTCCTTGTTTCCGCTCCAGGCGTAGCCCGCCCCGACGCCGCTGGCCGGCCCGCTGTAGGTGCGGGTCATGGCGGTGTCGAGCTTCTCCCAGGGCGACCACTGGCCCCAGTTGTTGAAGTCGTTGATCAGCGCGAAGATCCGCTCCGGCGGGGCCTTCATGGTCAGGGAGCGCTGCACCATGAACGTATCCGGCTTCGTCGTGGCAAAGAGGAGGAGGGCCGCGACCAGCACCACGAGCGTGACGACGATCTTCTTGAGCATGGCGTTCCTCGGGGTTCGAATTCCGGGCCGTGGGTCGCGTAAACTGTCCTGGGGGGCGGGGGCCGGCAAGCCGCCACGCTACCCGTCGAGGAAGTCCACCACGCCGGTCTCCAGCGAGTACTCGGCACCCACGATGAGCAGGCCCTGATCCGCGATCAGCTGCTCGAGGATTTCCGAGCCGTGTCGCAGCTGGTTCACCGAGGCGCGGATGTTGGCCCGGCCCGCCTCCCGTTTCAGCGCCACGGGGTCATGGCGGAGGTCTGTGGCCAGCAGTCCCTCGACGGCGGGCCGGACCCGGTCCACAATCGAGCGAATGTTCCGCGACTGGCTGGCGTTGGGGCGCTGCAACTCGTCGAGGGTGGCCTGGATGGCCCCGCATTGCGTGTGTCCCAGCACCACCACAAGCCTGGTGCTGAAGAGGTCGGCCGCGAACTCGACGCTGCCGATCTGGGAAGGCGCCACAATGTTGCCGGCCACTCGGATGACGAAGAGGTCGCCGAGGCCCTGGTCGAAGACGAGCTCCGCCGGCACCCGGGAGTCGGAGCAGCCGAGGATGATGGCGAACGGTTCCTGGCCCGAGGTCAGCTCGTCGCGCCGGGCCTGGCTGGTGAGGGGGCCGTGGCTCCTGGCATCGGACGCGAAGCGGCGGTTGCCGTCGCGGAGCCGGGCGAGGGCCTCGTGTGCCGGGATCATTCAGGCCACCGCCCCGAAGAGCCGCCCGACCAGCGAGGTGCATCCCATCGCGACGGCTCCCCAGAACGCGACGCGCAGGGCGCCCCGCAGGCGCGACGCCCCGCCGAGGTGTGCCGCCACGCTCCCAAGCGTGATCAAGAGGAGGAGCGTCATGCCCACGATGCCCGGAGTGAGGATTCCGTTCGGCAACAGGCCGGCCAGCAGGGCCGGCGGGAGCGCGCCGACGGTGAACGCGGCCGCGGAGGCGAGCGCGGCCTGGATTGGCCGGGCACGCGTGTGCTCATGGATGCCGAGTTCGTCCCGTGCGTGGGCGCCAAGGGCGTCGCTGGCGGTGAGCTGGTCGGCCACCTGGAGCGCCAACTCCCGCGTCAGCCCGCGGGCCACGTAGATCTCCGCAAGCTCGTTGCGCTCCTTCGCGGGTGAGCTCTCGAGTTCCCGGCGCTCCATGGCGAGGTCGGCCTCCTCCGTGTCCGCCTGGGAGCTCACCGACACGTATTCACCGGCGGCCATCGAGAGGGCGCCGGCCGCGAGCCCCGCGACCGCCGCGAGGAGAATCGCCGCGCGGTCCGGCTCGGCAGCGGCCACACCCACGACGAGACTGCTCGTGGAAATCAGGCCGTCGTTGGCGCCCAGCACGGCGGCGCGCAACCAGCCGATCCTCGAGCTTCGGTGCAGCTCACCGATCATGGGATGGTGCTTCCGGGGTTGGGTGCAGAGTGTGGTGGGGGCCGGCCGGCCACCGCGGTCATTAAGTAATGGCCGCCGGCGTTGGGCCGCTAGGGGCCGCGGACCCGGCCCGTCAAGGCATTGGGCACGGGGTCTGGCC
>DAOMFQ010000146.1:0-5976 GCA_035429905.1 Gemmatimonadales bacterium | reverse complement strand
GGTCGCGCCGTTACGCAGGTCGGACTTCATCGAGGCCAGGTACGCCTTCTCCTTCGTGCTCGCGAACTTCGGGATCGCGATGGCTGCCAGAATGCCGATGATGACGACGACAATCAGCAGCTCGATCAGGGTAAAGCCCTTGCGGTTCAACATGGGTCCAGCCTCCAGAGAGAATGATGATGCGTTGTGCTGCTGACCGTGGTCGGTCCCTTCCTCTTTCCTTCCCGGGCCGATGGAAAGGCAACGACTATGCCACCTGGGGGGACCACGTCATAACCATTTCATTCCCATGGAGTTACACCGCAGCGCGCCAGCCTTTGCATGGCGGCTTGCAAGCGCCGTACGGGGGTTGTGGCAAGAGGGGGGCCAGTGGGGGGGGGGGGGGGGGCGGGGGGGCAGGCGGGGAGGCAGCTGTGAGGCCTGACCCCCCGCGACGGGGAAGCAGGAGCGAGATCAGCCCGGGGGGACCGGGGTGGTCGTCTCCTCGTACCGGCTGAGCTTTCGATACAGCGTCGAGGGGTCGATGCCCAGCACCTCCGCGGCGCGGGTCTTGTTGCCTCCTTCGGCCTGGAGGACCCACATGATGTAGGCCCGCTCGATCACGTCGAGCGCCGGGTTCCGGTAGGAGCGGTCGGCCACCAGCGGCTCCTTCCGCCGCCGGGTGATCCGCTCCGGCAGGTGCTGGGGCTCGATCAGGTTGCCACGCGTCAGGACGACGGCGTGCTCCAGCGCGTTCTCGAGTTCCCGGACGTTGCCCGGCCAATCGTAGACCATCACGGCGTCGAGCGCCTCGGAGGAGAGCGCCTTCGGCTCGGTGCCTGACTCCGTCGCCATGCCTTGGAGGAACCACTCCACCAGCAGGAGCAGGTCGTCCCGCCGCTCGCGGAGCGGCGGCAGGTCCAGCGCAATCACGTTGAGCCGGTAGAAGAGGTCGGAGCGGAAGCTCCCGCGCCGGATTTCCTCCTCCAGCTCGCGGTTGGTGGCCGCGATGATCCGCACATCCACCGGAATCGCCTCGGTGGCGCCGACCGGGATGACTTCCCGCTCCTGGAGCACCCGGAGCAGCTTGATCTGGAGCGAGGGCGGCATTTCCCCGACCTCGTCCAGGAAGAACGTCCCGCCCCGCGCCGCCGCGAAGAGCCCCTGCTTGTCGCGCACCGCACCGGTGAACGATCCCTTCACGTGCCCGAAGAGCTCGCTCTCCAGGAGGTTCTCCGGCAGGGCGCCGCAGTTGATGCTGAGGAAGGGCCCTTCCGCCCGCTCGGAGAGGTAGTGAATGTGGCGCGCCACCACTTCCTTGCCGGTCCCGCTCTCCCCGCCGATCAGCACCGTCGAATCGGTGGGCGCCACCTGCTCGGCCAGCTTCAGGACGTCGAGGAAACGCCGCGACTTGCCGATCGGCCGGCTCGACCCGCCTCGCTCCCGCCGCCGGATTTCCTGCTTGAGTTGCTTGTTCTCCACCCGCACCGACCGGAACTCGGCGGCGCGCCGAAGGATGGCGAGCAGCTCGTCGTTCGCGAACGGCTTCTGGATGTAGTAGAACGCGCCGGCGTTCACCGCACCGATGGCGGTCTGGAGCGAGGCCTGCGCGGTCATCAGGATGACCGGGGTCATCGGATCCTGTTCGCGCGCCGCCTGCAGGATGTCGATGCCCGTGACCTGCGGCATCCGGACGTCGCTCAGGACGATGTCGAACTGGCCGGTCCGGATGGCCTCGAGGCCGGCCTTGCCGCCCTGGGCGGTCGTGACCTCGAACCCTTCCTTCTTGAGGAGGATCCGCAGGGTGTCCAGGATGCCGGATTCGTCGTCGACGATCAGCAGCGTGGGCTGAGTGCTCATTCGTCTTCCTCGGCCGACCATTTGGCGGGCAGGAATATGGTGAAGGTGGTCCCCTGGCCGACGGCCGAGGTGACCGTGATGAGGCCGCGATGCGCCTCGACCGCCCGCTGCACGATCGCGAGGCCGAGCCCGCTGCCGCCGGGGCGACCGCTCACGAACGGCTGGAAGAGCCGGTCGCGGATGTCGTCCGGGATACCCGGGCCGTTGTCCTTGACGTCCAGCCGGATCGGCGACTCGATCCCGCTGCCGCGGGGCACGTCGCTCTGGAGCGCCGGCCCCGTGCTCACCGTGACGGTGACCGGGCCCCCGGCGGCCTGGACCGCGTTGAGCACCAGGTTGACCAGCACCCGGTGCAGCAGGTCCTCGTCGGCGTCGATGACGGTGGTCGGCCCGGACACCTTGATGACCGTGTCCGCGTGGCAATCCGGGTGCGCCTCGACCAGGTGCACCGCCGCGGTCGCCACCTCGCGCAGGTCCACCGACTCACGCCGGGCCGCGCGCACCCGGGAAAAATCGAGAAACTCGCTCAGCAGGCGGCTCAAGCGGTCGGCCTCCCGCACGATGAGCGTGGCAAGCACCCGCTCGTCCTCCCCGGCGCCGGCTGTCTGCGCCAGCTGCTCCACCGAACTCCGGATCGACGCCAGCGGGTTCCGGATTTCGTGCGCCAGCGACGCGCTCAGCGCGGCCACCGCCTCCAGCCGCTCGGCGCGCAGGTGGAGCTCCTGCAGGTGCTTGCTTTCCGAGATGTCATTGAAGAGCGCCGTCACCGACGGATGGGCCGAGGTGTCCCGGGCGAACGTGGTGGTCATGAGCCCGATGGGAAACGACGTGCCGTCGCCCCGGAACACGATGCCCTCGGCGCGATTCACCTTGCGGCCGCTCCGGATGCCCGCCACGAGGCAGGCCCAGAGCTCGGAACTCTTGGGCTTGAGCTGATCCAGCACCGGCAACCCGACCTGGGTGCGGCCGTCGATGCCAAGCAGCCGCTCGGCCGTCGGGTTGATGAACGCCAATCGTCCGAAGCCGTCCACCGTCAGGACGCCGGAGCGAATGTTGAGCAGGATGTCGTCCGCCTCCAGGCGGACGCGGCGGAGCTCCATCTCCAGGGTGTCCTGCTCGGCACCAGCGCGCCGGAGCCGCGCGCCCAGCGCGGCCACGATCCCGAAGACGGTATTAAAGATGACGACCTGCCCCCAGAACGGGAGGCCGAGCCGGTCGCCGCCGAGGAGGCCGGCGCCGAAATAGAGGGCGCTCGCCAGCAGCGACACCAGGATGCCGGCCCACAGCGGGAGCAGGACCGCGTACGCCGCGAGCACCACCACATAGAGCGCGGAGAGCGGGCTCTCGGCGCCGCCGGTGAAGTTGACCAGCGTGGTGACGAGGCCGAGGTCCACCACCGCCTGCACCAGCAGGAAGGCGGGACCGATGGCGCGGTGCTTGATCCAGACCGCCCACCAGCCGTACGCGGTGACGGTGAACGCCATCAGCACCGAGATGGTGACGATGAACGACACGTCGGGCGACCGGGTCCACTCGAGCGACGCGCCGAGCAGGGTGGCCACCGCGAGCACCATCCGCGCAGCGAAGAGCCAGCCGATCAGCCGCCGCGGCGACGGCAGCGCCCAGCCGAGCGCCCGCCGGGCGGCGGGCATCGCCGTGGGCGGCGTGTCGGATCCGGACATGGCGTCAGGGGCGTGGCGTGCGGCGGGGACCATGGCACCTCGACGGGGGAGACCGCGCGCAACGGGACGGCGCAACGCCTAATTGTAGGACGCCTTACCGAGCGGGGGCAAGCGACGGCGGCCGGGTCACTCGATCCGCTTACTGAAGCGCCGCACGCTGAGGACCAGGAAGAGGGTCGAGAGGAACACCAGCACGAGGGTGGGGCGCCAGAGTTCGACGATGCCGACGTCCCGCAGGATGATGCCCCGGAGCACCTTCAGGAAGTGCGTCAGCGGCAGGGCCAGACCGAGCCACTGGGCCAGGGCCGGCATCGCCTCCCGCGGGAACATGAAACCCGAGAGCAGGATGTTCGGCAGGAGGAAGAAGAAGCCGAGCTGCATCGCCTGCGCCTGGGAGCGGACCAGGGTCGAGATGAAGAGGCCCATCCCGAGGCTCGCCACGATGAAGGCGAAGGTGAGGAGGTACAGCAACGCCAGGCTGCCCCGCACGGGCACGTCGAAGAGGAGCCAGCCGAGGAGCAGGATCACGGTCATCTGCACGTAGCCCACGAGCACGAAGGGCAGGATCTTGCCCAGCATCAGGCTGGTCTTGTCGATCGGCGTGACGATGAGCTGCTCCAGCGTGCCGCGCTCCCGCTCGCGCACGATGGACATCGAGGTGATCAGGATCATGGTGACCGAGAGCAGCACGCCGATGATACCGGGCACGATGTACACCGCGCTCCGGAGCCCGGGGTTGAACCAGGGACGGACCCGCACCTCGAGCGGCGGGCCCTGCCCGGTGACACGCGCCAGGATGGCCATCGAGCGGGCGGCGCCGGCCTGGACCGCGCCGGACATCGCGGAACTGGACGCGAGCGGATCGGCAGCGTCCACGACGACCTGCGCCTGGGCGGTGCGCCCGCGGCGGAGGTCGGTCAGGAAGGTCGGCGGGATCACGACGCCGGCCATGGCGCGCCCGGCGCGGATTTCCCGGTCGAGCGCCTTCCGGTCCGGCACGTAGCCGACGATGTCGAAGTTGCCGGTGTTCCGCAGTTGGTCCACCAGCGCGAGACTTTCGGAACTGCGGGATTCATCCAGCACGACCGTCGGGAGGTGCCGCACCTCGGTCTGGATGGCGTAGCCGAACATGGCCAGCTGAATGGCCGGAATGCCGAGCATCATGCCGAGCGTCAGCCGGTCGCGGCGCATCTGGATGAACTCCTTCCAGAGCATCGGCCAGATGGTCGAGGCGCGGAGGCGCTCCCGGAGGCTCATACCGAGACCCCTTCGTCGCGGCGCTGCAGCTCGATGAAGACGTCCTCGATCGTCGGCTGGCCGAACTGGCGCCGGACCTCCTCCGAGGTGCCGACGGCGATCAGGTGGCCGCGGGAGAGGAACGCCAGCCGGCCGCACCGCTCGGCCTCGTCCATGTAGTGGGTGGTGACGAGAATGGTGATGCCCTGGCGTGCGAAGCCGTAGATGAGCTCCCAGAACTGGCGCCGCGCGGCGGGGTCCACGCCGGCGGTGGGCTCGTCCAGAAAGAGCACGCGGGGGCGGTGCGCGGTGGCGCAGGCGAGCGCCAGCCGCTGCTTCCACCCGCCGCTCAGGGTGCCCGCCATCTGGTGGACCCTCTCCGTGAAGCCGAGCTCCACCACCAGTTCCTCGAGGCGGCGGGACCGCTCGGCACCGCGGAGGCCGTAGACCGACGCGTAGAAGCGGAGGTTCTCCTCCACCGTGAGGTCGTCGTAGAGGCCGAAGCGCTGGGACATGTAGCCGATCCGCCGGCGGACGAGCTCCGGCGATTCGGTCACGTCGACGCCATCCACCGTGGCGGTGCCACTGGTCGGCGCCAACAGGCCAGTCAGCATCCGTATGGTGGTGGTCTTTCCGGATCCGTTGGGGCCGAGGAGGCCGAACACCTCGCCGCGGCCGACCGTCAGGTCGAGCCCGTCCACCGCCGCGAGGTGCCCGAACACCTTGCGGAGCCCCACCGTGTGGATGGCGCCGTCGTCGTTCACGGGGTGGGGCCGCCCGGGGGAACCAGGGTCACCGTGATGGGCAGGCCCGCCTTGAGCAGTCCGGTCGAATCGGCGTCGAACCGCACCTTGACGCCGAACACCAGGTCCGCACGCTCGCGTTCGGTGAGCGCCACCCGCGGCGTGAACTCCGCCGAAGTGCTGATGACCTCCACCGCACCGGTGAACCGGGCCTTCGACACCCCGTCGAGCACGCCCTCGACCGCCTGCCCCGGTTGCACGCGCGGCAGCAGCCGCTCGCCCACGTAGATCCGCGCCCAGGGACGCTCGGCGCGCGCCACCGTAACAGCGGACTGCCCGGCGCCCACCACTTCGCCCGGCAGGACGTGGCGGCCCACGACCACCCCGGGAACCGGGGCGATCAGCACCAGTTCCTCGACGGTGGCGCGCACGCCGGCCACCGCGCCCCGCGCGCTGGCCACCTCGGCGCGGGCCGC
>DAOMFQ010000145.1:0-6162 GCA_035429905.1 Gemmatimonadales bacterium | reverse complement strand
TGGCCTTGTTGTAGGCGTCGAACCACTTGGTGTAGATCGGGTTCGGGAAGGTGGCGCCCGCCCCGGTCAGGCCCTGGGCGCCCGCGGGGGCCGCCGCGAAGGCGGCAGCCGCGAGGGCCAGGGTGATGCTGCGCGTGGTCATGGTCGGTTCCTTAGAAGTTCATCGTCAGGGCGGTACGGACGCCGCTGATCGTATTGAGCGACGGATCCTCGAAGCTCTGGCTCTCGTACATCAGCCGGAACTGCGCCTTGCTGCTCAGGTAGAGGTTGACGCCGGCGGTGATGAGAGTGGACTGGTCGTTGATGATGACGTTGTTCGGCTCCGCGATGTCGTAGCGGAACGCCGGCTCGATCGCGTAGAGGAAGCTGGTCGGCGACTTCATCCGGATGTTGTACGCGGCGACGCCCTGGAAGCCCCAGATCTTGTTGGCGCTATTCAGGACGCTCTCGCCATTGAGGTAGTCCACCATCGCATACAGGCCTTCGTTGCCGGGGGCGCTCCATTGGGCGTCAAGCCCGAAGGCCGCGTTCCGCGTCTGCGTCGTGTCGCGGGGAACAACGGTGGAGTCAATGGTCTGGAAATCGTGATCGCCGTAGGAGGCACCGATGCTCAGCCGCGGCGTGATGGCGAAGGTGGCACGGGCGTACAGCGACTTGGCGTTGTTGAGGTCGATGTTGTTCGGGGAGAGCGAGCCGTTCATGACCGCGCCGCTCACGGTGAGGCGGCTCTTGAAGCCGGTGTACATCAGGCCGGCGCCGATGTCGTGGGCCTCGTAGCCGTTCCCGACCGCGAGATCGTTGGACGACACCGGCACGAGGCCGCGGTACGCGCCGCGCTCGATCGACGGCAGGTTGCTGGAGGAGGTGAGCTCATACCGGCCGAAGAACCGCTTGAACTGGCCGGCCCGCAGGACCAGCATGTTCTTCGCCTCCGGCTTCATGAACGCCACGTCGAGGTAAGCGTCCTTCAGCGTGACGCCGCTCTGCCCGGTGGTGTAGTTGGGTGAAAGGACGAAGGTCACGTTCTCCGAAATGTTGCCCCTGGCCTCGATACGCGCCCGCCGGACGAGGAACGCGCTTTCCGGCGCGCGGACTGCCGCCGGCAGCGCCGCGTAGATTGCGTTGTCACCGTTGTTGAAGTCGTAGAACTCGACTTGGAGCTTTCCCGTCACCTTGACGTTCGGGTACGTCGTCTGCGCGGCGGCGGTACCGGCGGCGAGCAGGGTCAAGACGGCGAGGCCAAAGGCCGAACGACACATCGTGGAGCGCATGTCCACCCTTTCGTGCGGGACCCCGTCGGGAGCCCCTGAGGTTGTCGGCGGGGGCTCGGTGCCCGGCCGCACGCTGCACCACGGAGTCGGTGCATCGCGGCGTAACGAACGCAATCCGACGTCACGCCCGCACGTGCGCCGCGTCACGACCTGGTAACATCGACCGCGTCACCGCCCGGAAACCAACAGGCGATCGTGGTCCCCCTGCCCAACTGGCTCTCCGCCCCCACCCGCCCGCCATGCGCCTCCACCGTGTGCCGGACGATGGCCAGCCCGAGCCCCGTGCCCCCTTCGGCCCGAGACCGCGACGGATCCACCCGGTAGAACCGCTCGAAGATGCGCGTCAGGTGCTCCTGCGGGATCCCGGTGCCCGTGTCCTCGACCTGGAGGGCGATCCCGTCCTCGTCCGCGACGCCGCGGAAGGTGATGCTCCCCCCCGCCGGCGTGTAGCGGAGCGCGTTGTCGAAGAGGTTGCGGAGCACGAGCCGGACTCCCTCCGCGTCGGCCAGCAGCGTCCCGGCCCCGGGACCAACCTCGATCCGGAACGCCACGCCGCGCTCAGCCGCCCGGGCCGTGAAGTCACTCCACACCTCCGTCGCCATCTCCTCGAGGTCGATGGCCACCAGCGCCGGTTGCCAGCGCCCCGATTCGATCCGGGACAAGTCCAGCAGGTCGTCCACCAGTCGCTGCATCCGGTGGGAGTTGGCGACAATGGTCTCGAGAAACCGCCGCTCCGTAGCCTCGTCGGGCCGCTCTGCCAGCAGCGTCTCGGCGTAGCCCGAAATGCTGGTGAGCGGCGTCTTGAGCTCGTGCGACACGTTGGCGACGAAGTCACGCCGCACCGCCTCCAGCCGCCGCACCTCGGTCTGGTCGTGCAGCACCAGGACGGCGCCGCCGTTCGGCAGGGGGCGGGCACTCACGAGGACCGTCCGTCCGTCGATGTTGACCTCGCCGCCTTCGACGGAGGTCCCTTCGCCCACCATCCGGACGATTTCCCGGGCGGAACGGGCGCGGAACAGCTGCTGCAGCTCAGGAAGGGTGGCGTCGGGGCCGTATCCGAGCAGGCGGCGGGCGGCGGGGTTCGCCGTCAGGATCCGGCCCCGGGCGTCCGCGGCCACCACGCCCTCCACCATCGCCGACACCAGCGCGGCCGACTCCGCCTGCTCGTGGCGAAGCGCCTCGAACCGGTCGGCCAGATCGTGGTGCATCTGGCGCAACGCCTGGACCAGGGCGTCGATGTCGCGAATGCCGGAGTGGGGAAAGCGTGGCGCCTGCCCGGCGGCGATGGTCCGGGCGGCCTCCGTGATGGCGGTGAGCGGCCTCGTGACCGAACCGGCGGTGACCCAGGCGACGAGCGACCCGATGAGGACGGCGACCAGCGCGGCCAGCGCCACCGCGAGCTGCGCCCGGTGCACGATGCTGTCCACCTGCTGCAGGTTCGCCGCGACCCGCACCACGCCCGGACCACCCGGCACTGCGACGTACAACAGTTCTCGCCCCACGGTTTCGCTGCGGCGCTTGGCCACGCCCGCCCCGCCTGCCAGTGCCTGAATCACCTCCGGGCGGCCCGCGTGATTTTCGAGTGGGGGGAGGGGCAGGCTGTCGTAATCGCTCTCGCCGGTCACGGTGCCATCCGGCGCGATGAGCGTGACGCGATAGCCCGTCTCGTCGGCGATCCGATGGATGCGCCGCTGGGCGGCGGCGGGGTCGGCCGGAAGCCCCTCGCGGATGACCTGCGCCTCGCGCCGGAGGGAGGCGCCGACTTCGCTCTCGAGGTCCCGCCGGAGCGCCACGTCGGCCGTCCACAACAGCACGAGGACACTCACCACCAGCACCAGGAGAGTCCCCGCGACGACCCGGCCGGCAAACGTCACGAGGCGCGCCCGGTGCGGTCGGCGGCCCGGAAGCGATAGCCGAAGCCGCGGACCGTCTCGATCATGCGGCCGGACTCGCCGAGCTTGGTCCGGAGCCGCTGGACGTGCATGTCCACGGTCCGGGTCTGGATGTCGGGCTGCGCCTCCCAGACACTTTCGAGCAGGTGCGGGCGCGTCTGCACACGGCCGCGCCGCTCGACCAGCGTGAGCAGCAGCTTGAATTCGGTGGCGGTCAGGTCGAGTTCCCGGCCCTTGACCGTGGCCCGGAGCGCCGACCGGTCAATCGAGATGTCCCCCGCGGTCAGTGTGTCGCCACTGGCCACCGAAGGCGCCGAGAGCCGACGCAGGACGGCGCCGACCCGCAGCGTCAGCTCCGCCGGCGAGAAGGGCTTCGTCAGGTAGTCGTCCGCGCCGAGGGTCAGCCCCTTGATCCGGTCCGCCTCCTGCTTGCGCGCGGTGAGGAGGATGACGCCGATGTCGCGAGTCTCCGGGCGCGCCCGGAGTTCGGCCAATACATCGTACCCGGACATGCCGGGCAGCATGAGGTCGAGGATGACGATGTCGGGGCGCTCCTCGGCGGCCGCCTTCAGGGCGTCCGGCCCGCGCGCCGCCGTCGAGACCCGGTAACCGGCCTTGGCCAGGTGGTAGGCCACCAGGGCGGTGATGTCCGGTTCGTCGTCGACCACGAGGATGCGGTGTGTCATCGGCGGGGGGCCCGGTTGGAAGTCATGACGGAGATTCGGCGAGCGAGGCGACCCGGACCCGCGGATTCGCGCGGCTCCGATCGGCCGCCTGGTGGCGCTCGGCGCGCATCTGTTCTTCCTGCCCCAGCGCCTCGAGCGCCGCGGTGAGCAGCCGACCGGGGGCGCCGGTCTCCCGCCGCAGCCGATAGAGCACGAACTGCGCGATCGGCGTGTCGCGGACCAGCCCCGCCTCCTTCAGCACCTTCAGGTGCCGGGAAACGGTCGGCTGCGGCACCGCGAGGATGGCCTGCAGGTCGGATACGAAGAGGGGAGCCGCCGCCAGGCAGTTCAGAATGCGGAGCCGGGTGGGCTCGGCGAGTGCCACGAGCAGGTCCGTGGTGGAAGGCGGGGCGTTCATATGCGCGTAAACGAATATCCGGGTCGGGGACGTGGCGCAAGGGCGGGTTGGTCGATGCATTGCGAAACACGCCGGCAACTACGGATATTTCCCCGATGCTGCTCTCCTTGCTCTTCTTGGCGCCGCTCGCGCCAGTCGTCCAGGACTCCGCCCACCTCGTCATCGTCGCCACCACGGACGTCCACGGACGGGCGACGGCGTGGGACTACGTGCGGGACCGGTCCTATCCCGGCGGGCTGGTCCGGGCGGCGCGCCCCATCGACTCGCTGCGTGCCGCCTATCCCGACCAGGTCGTGCTGGTGGATGCGGGGGACCTGCTGCAGGGCGACCCGTTCGCGGCCTACTTCGCGCAGGTGGCGCCGCGGGATCCCCATCCCATCGTCGACGTGATGAACCAGCTGGGCTACGACGCTGCCACGCCCGGCAATCACGACTTCAATTTCGGGGTGCCCTTCCTGCGCGAGTCGCTGCGGCGGGCTTCCTTCCGCATCGTCAGTGCAAACCTCGAGAACGAACCCTCCGGCGCGCCCATGTTCGCCCAGGAGACGGTCATCCTCCGGAGGGGCGTCCGCGTCGGGATCACCGGCTTTACCACGCCGGGGGTCATGATCTGGGACCGGAATAACGTCCGGGGGCAGGTGCAGGTCGAGCGGATCGGGTCGACCGCCCCGGCGGAGATCGCCCGGCTCCGGCGGGAGTCGGATGTGGTGGTGGCGCTGATCCACAGCGGGATGGACGGCGGCAGTTCCTATGACTCGACCGGTGTCGGGCCGGAAAACGTGGCGGCCACCCTGGCCACTGGCCTCGAACGGCCCGACCTGGTGGTGGTCGGCCACTCCCACCGCCAGATGCGCGACTCGGTGCTGAATGGCGTGCATTTCATCCAGCCGAAGCCTTTCGCCCAGACGCTGGCCGTGGCGCATGTGGACCTGGTCCGTGACGGGTCCGGTTGGCGGGTCGTGCGGATCCGTGGGGAGCAGATCGACCTGGCACCGTACGAGCCGCCGCCGGCACGGTTCCGGCGCGTGGCCGAGGCCCAGGACGAGGTCAGGATCTGGGCGGCGACCCCGATCGCGGTGGCGACCGCGGCGATGCCGGGCACTGACGCGCGCGTCGAGGCGGTGCCGCTCACCACGTGGATCAATGAGGTCCAGCGCCGGACGGCGGGGACCGACCTCGCATCGACCGCGGCCTTCGACACCCGGGCCGGCCTGCCGTCGGGCGAAGTCCGGCTGGCCGACGTGGCCGGGATCTACCCGTACGAGAACACTCTGCGCGGCATCCGGATCACGGGCAGTCAGCTCCAAGCCTATCTCGAGCAGAGCGCGCGGTACTACGTCGTGGACTCGACCGGTAAGGTCGGCACCAATCCCACGATTCCTGGCTACAACTTCGACGTGGTGACCGGCGCGGATTATGAACTGGACCTCTCGCAGCCGGTCGGCAGCAGGGTCCGGGGCCTCCGGGTCAACGGGCGCGACGTGTCCCCCTCCCAGACCTATACCCTGGCGCTCAACAGCTACCGCCAGGAGGGCGGCGGCGGGTTCGAGTCGCTCAAGGGCGCCACGGTCGTCTACGACCAGAACGAGAGCGTCCGCGAACTGCTGGTGGCCGACCTCCGGCGCCGGGGCCAGATCGACCCGATGCAGTTCAACGCACACAACTGGCGACTCTCGCCTCCGGCTGCGCTCGCCTCGGCGAGGCTGCTCACGCGGCCGCCCGCGCGGGACACGCTGCAGCTCAGGCTCATCACGATCAACGACTTCCACGGCGCGCTGGAGCCCCGCGTGTACAGCTGGTCGGACGGTCGGAAGGTGGGCGGAGCCGCGGCGGTGGATGCGATGATGGACTCGCTGGCCGCGCGCTGCCGGTGCACCACGCTCCGGCTCGACGCCGGCGACGAGATGCAGGGCACG
>DAOMFQ010000144.1:0-6217 GCA_035429905.1 Gemmatimonadales bacterium | reverse complement strand
GTGGCGCCGAGGAGCAGCGCCAACCCGAGCAGCGCGAGGGTGGCAAGGATGTGGGGAATCATCGGGCGACAACCATGTGCGTCTCTCCGTGCTGAGATCGTATAGAGCGTCAAGGCTCCAACTTGAGCCGAAATCCGAAGACGGGGAACCCCTGCTGCAGGAAGTCCAGGTCTTCCGACCGGACGAACCCCAGCCGCAGGTAGAGTCCCCAGGCCACCTGCATCGCCTGCGTGGTGTGCAGGATGACCTGGGCGTGCCCGGCCTCGCGTGCCAGCTGGATGCACGCCAGGGTCAGCGCCTTGCCCGCGCCGGCATTGCGGAAGGTCGGGTCGACCCCGAGCAGCCGGATGCCGGAGGCGTCCTTCACGCTGGTGGCCGTGCCGCCCGATCCGTACTGCGCCATGTCGCCGAAGTACACCACGCCGCCCACCAGCGCGCCCTCGGCGGAGATCGCCACGAGGACCCGGGTGGACGGCTTGTCGGCGAAGCTCCCGATGTCGGCCAGCATCTCGTAGTACTTCGGCTGGTCGGCCGGCTTCGGGAAGCCGTCGAGGTGGGAATACACCTCGACCATGAGGCGGCCGAGCGCTGCCCGCTCGGCGGGCCGCAGGTCCCGAATGGTCAGCGGGCCGGGCAAGGCCGACGCGCCCCTAGGAGCGGAAGGTGAAGTAGACGGCCCCGAGCAGGCAGAGCCCTGCCCAGGCGAAGTCCTGCTTCACCGGCTGCCGCATGTAGAGCACGGCAAAGGGAATGAACACCAGCAGGGTGATTACTTCCTGGAGGATCTTGAGCTGGGCGAGCGAGAGCGTCGAGTAGCCGATGCGGTTGGCCGGCACCTGCAGCAGGTACTCGAAGAAGGCGATGCCCCAACTGGCCGCCACCGCCACGAGCAGCGGCCTGGCCTGCAGGTTCTTGAGGTGCGCGTACCACGCGAAGGTCATGAAGACGTTGGAGCACACCAGGAGGAGTGTAGTCTTGACCACGACGCTCATGCGGGGCCTCAGACGGGGATGATGGAGTGGTCTGGTCGGAACCGAACGGGCCGGGATTACGTACACTGGGGAGCACCAGGGCCCCCCTGAACCGAATATATCGCCCCGCCCACCCCGGAGGCTGTGCATGCCGAGAATGCGTCCCGCCCTGTCGTTGCTGCTCGCCGCTTGGGCGGCGCCCCTGGCGGCCCAACAGTACGGCCCACAGCCGGACGCCAGCACCCAGCGCGAAATCCTGGCGCTCCGCGAGACGGCGTGGCGCTCCTGGTTCGCCAACGACCAGGCGGCGTTCCAGCGCGTCGTGCCGGACGAGCTCGTAGCCCTCGGCTGGGGCGGAGGGCCGTGGGAGGATCGGGCCGGGACGATGGCGCAGATGGGGGAGTTCGCGAAGGGCGGATGGACGCTGGCGGCCCTCGAGTTCCCCCGCAATGTCTTCCAACAGTACGGCGACGTGGTGATCCTCTACACCCGCTTCCGCGTGGTGCTCACCGATGGCGCGGGGAAGTCGGAGGCAACGACCGGCCGCGGCACCGAGATCTTCGTGCGCCGGAAGGGCCACTGGGTGCACACGGGATGGCATCTCGACACGGTCGGGGACTGACCGGGCCCGGTCGGAGGCAATTCATCATGGATCCCCTGTCGGACGTGCTCCGCGTCGTGCGCCTCGATGCCGCGTACTTCTACGCCGTCGACGCGTCGGAGCCGTGGAGCGTCGAGGCGCCGCCGGCCCGGCGGATCTCGCCGAAGCTCCTGCCGGCCGTCGAGCACCTGATCCCCTATCACGTCCTGCTCGCGGGGCGCTGCTTCGGCGGGCTGGCGGGCGAAGAACAGGTGGAGATGGCCCCGGGGGACGTGATCGTCTTTCCCCACGGGGATGGCCATGTCATGTCGAGCGCCCGGGGGATGCGCACCGACCCCAACGATTACGGCACGCCCGATCGCTATCCCAGTGCCATCGTGCTCGGCGCCGGCCCGCCAACCGCCTCGTTCGTGTGCGGCTTCCTCGGGTGCGACCTCCGGCCCTTCAATCCGCTCCTGGCCAGCCTCCCGCGCCGGATGCACATGCGGGGCATGTCCACCGCCGGGCTTGGCGGCTTCACCCGGCAGGTCACCGAAGAATCCCGCCTCGGCCGGGCCGGCGCCGAGACGGTCCTCACCCGCCTGGCCGAACTCATGTTCATCGAGGTGCTGCGGCGGTACCTGGATGAACTGGCTCCGGGACAGGTCGGGTGGCTCGCCGGGCTCCGCGACGAGACCGTCGGGCCCGCGCTGGCGCTCCTGCACGCCCGGCCCGGGCATGACTGGACGCTGGCGGAGCTTGCCACCGGGGTGGCCTCCTCCCGCTCGAAACTGGCGGAGCGATTTACGCTGCTGGTCGGCCAGCCTCCGATGCAGTACCTGGCGCAATGGCGGATGCAGGTCGCCGCCAACCGGCTGATCGAGAGCAGCGCCAAGGTCGCGGCCGTCGGCAGCGAGGTCGGGTACGACTCGGAGGCCGCCTTCAGCCGCGCCTTCAAGAAGGCGACCGGGCTCGCTCCCGGCGCCTGGCGCGCCACCCGCCGCACCACCCCCTCCTAGCGGACGCTCGCGCAACCCGGCTGGACGCCCGGACAACCTGCGTGAAACTCGGTACGCCAGAGCAGGAATCCGGGACGGCCAGTCATGGGCAAAGGCGCGGCACGCCGCCATCATGGGTCCGCGCATCACGACGACGCGCGACGACCCCGGACGGAGGTGCCCCATGTCACCCGAATCGATCTCCCCAGCCGATGCGCCCATGACCACCGGCGAGCTGCGCGCCTGGTCCGAGGACCGGCTCACGGCGCGGGCCCGGGCCATCTGGTCCGGGGCGGACTTTCTTCCGATCGCGCGGAGCTTTGCCCACGGCGCCGCCGAGTTCATCGGCCGGCTCGGCCTCCGCCCCGGCGAGACGGTGCTGGACGTCGCCTGCGGCACGGGGAACCTGGCGATTCCCGCGGCGCGGGCGGGAGCCCGCGTCACCGGCGTCGACATCGCGCCCAACCTGATCGCGGAGGCCCAGCTCGAGGCGCGCAGCTCCGGGCTCTCCATCGCCTTCGAGGTGGGGGACGCGGAGGCGCTTCCCTACCGGGACGGGCAGTTCGACACCACGGTCACGATGTTCGGCGCGATGTTCGCCTACCGGCCGGCAAGGGCGGCGGCCCAGCTGCTCCGGGTGACCCGCCCCGGCGGTCGGATCGCGATGGCCAATTGGACGCCCGGCAGCGCGATCGGCGACCTCCTGCGGGCGCACGTCGCCGTCGTCCCGCCACCGGCCGAGGTGCCGAGCCCGCTGCTCTGGGGCGACGAGGACACCGTGCGGGCCCGCTTCGGCGACGGTATCCGTGCCATCACCTTCACCCGGCGCATCGTGGAACTCCGTTTCTCGATGCCGCCGGCCGCCGTCACGGAACTCTTCGCCAGCTCGTATGGACCGACGGTGGCCACCCTCGCCGCGGCCGGACCCGAGGGCCGGCAGCAGCTGCGCGAATCGCTGACCCGGCTCTTCACCGCGCACAACATCGCCACCGGCACGGGCACCGTCATCCCGGGGGAGTACCTGGACGTCCAGGTGGCCCTCGCCTGAGCACGACTTCTCACTACGCAGGACGGAGACCACCATGTAGCACCGCAGTCACGAACTCGCCGGGCGGCTCGAGGCCGGCGCCGCCGCCCTCGCCCAGTACGCGGAGACCCTCGACGACGCCGAGTGGCACCTCGCGATTCCTCACGACGGGCGCCCGGTGGGCGTCGTGGTGCACCATGTAGCCAACATGTACCCGATCGAGATCCAGCTGGCCCAGGCCCTGGCCGCCGGCAAGGCCATCGAGGGCGTCACCTGGGGCGACGTCCACGCCATCAATGCGGCGCACGCGAAGGAATTTGCGGGCGTGGACAAGGCGACGGCCGTCGCCGCGCTGCGCGCCGCCTCGCAGGCCGCCGCCGTGGCAGTGCGCGCGCTGACGGATGAAGAGCTCGACCGGGCCGCGCCGGTGTCGCTCAACTCGGACGCGCCGCTCACCTGTCAATTCTTCGTGGAGGATCACGCCCTGCGCCACAGCTACCACCACCTGGCCAGGATCCGCGCCACGGTCGAGGCGGCGCGCGGCGCGGCAGGGCGGACGGCGTGACCCGTCCTCCGCTCGTCGCCGTCCTGCTGGGCGTGCTGTCCGTGAGCCTGTTCGCCTGCGGCAGCCCGTACGAGCCCGGTGGCCAGGGCCCATCCACGGATGTCGTGCCGGTGCAGGGCGTGCGGGTCACGCCGCAGACGGTCCTGCTGACCGCCCTGGGCGAGACCCGGCAGTTGTCGGCAGCGATCGACCCCGACAGCGCGACCGACCAGCGGGTATCCTGGGTGTCCTCGGACACCTCGGTGGCCACCGTGAGCGCGGGGGGCCTGGTGACCGCGCGGGCCACCGGCCTCGGGGTGTTCATCACGGCCGTCACCCGCGACGGGCACCACGAGTCCTCGGCCAACGTGGGCGTGGACCCGTCTGCGACGGTGGTGCCGGTGGAGGGCGTCAAGGTGACGCCGCAATCGGTCGTGATGACCGTCATCGGCGAAACCAGGCAGCTGACGGCAGCGGTCGGCCCCGACAAGGCGACCGACAAGGCCGTCTCGTGGGAATCGACCGACCCCTCGGTGGCCACGGTGGACGCGAACGGACTGGTCACCGCCCGGGGCATCGGGGCCGGCGTCTTCATTACCGCGGTGACCCACGACGGGCACTTTCAGTCGTCGGCCAACGTGTCGGTCAATCCGTAGGGCCGGGTTCGTTCAGGGGGGCGGTGCGGGCTCGCGCAGGGCGGCGCGGTAGACCATGTCGGCCGCGACCACGTCCTCGACGGCGAGCCCGAGCGACTTGAAGAGTGTCACCTGCCGGGGATCGGTCCGGCCCAGTGCCGGCGTCGCGATGACCTCGCCCAGTTCGGCAGCGATGCCCGGCGCGGCCCGGACGTCTCCCGACTCGACGAGCGCGGCCTCGCGGGAATCCACGATGAGGCGCGAGCGGCGGAGCGTCGCGTCGTCCAGTTCCCGCCAGTCCGGGCGGCAGGCGCCGATCGCGTTGAGGTGCGCGCCGTCGGACAACCAGTTTCCATCGAGCACCGGCACCGACGAGCCGGTCGCCACTACTACCACGTCGGCACCCCGCACGGCGGCCTCCGCGGAGCCGGCGGCGGTGATCTCGTGCCGCGCCGCGAACTCGCCAGCGCGGCGCGGGCTCCACACCCGAACATCGGTGAACCGTCGCACCAGGCGCATTGCCGCGAGGTGACTCGCGGCCTGGACGCCGGCGCCAAGGATGCAGAGCGTCGTCGCATCGGGCCGGGCCAGGAGGTCGGTCGCGATGGCGGAGGCCGCGGCGGTCCGGAACTCGGTGATCAGCCGTCCGTCCATCACAGCCAGCGGTTCACCGGTCTCGGGGCGGAAGAGGGCGATGAGTGCGTGGTGCGTCGGAACGCCGAGGTTCTCGGGATAGAAGGTCACCAACTTGGCGCCGAGGGCACCAGTGTACGCCGGCATGGCGCCGAAGTAGCCGCGGTGGGCGGGCACCGGCATGACCAGGCGCACCGGCTGCACGGCGGTGCCGGCCGAGAAGGCGGCGAGCGCCGGCCCGAGGGAGGCGATCAGGCCCGAAAGATCGAGATGCCGCCGGACGGCGGCCTCATCCAGGACGAGCAGGGGCATCGGCGCTCAGGCGATCGGAGGGGCCCCGCCGGGCCGCAATGGCCCGAAAAACATCTGCCGCGCTTTCTCCTCGCCGATTGCCCGGGCGAACTCGCGGACGGTGCAGTACCCGAAGATCAGGACCACGATCATGATCTCGACGGCCCACCACCGCGACCAGACCATCTCGGAAATCATCAGCTTGTTGCCCGCCACGAACCCGCCGGCCTTCTTCCAGAAATCGATCAGCCGCTCGACGTAGTGAATCAGCGTCGCGACCACGGTGTAGAGAAGCGTCTTCCAGGCGATGTTGTACGCCAGGGGATGGTCAGGGTAGCGGTTGACGAAGGGCAGGAGGTCGGCGAGCAGGACCGCCTTGCCCAGGATCAGCGCGGCGATCGCCACCGAGATCGAGGCGTTGACGGAAACGCCGGTGCCCTTCAGCATCAGGCTGTGGATCAGCATCAGGACGTGAAGCGAGATGAAGAAGAAGAGGATGGGCGGGATCAGCGCCTCGATCTCCTCCCGGACCTTCGCG
>DAOMFQ010000143.1:0-6292 GCA_035429905.1 Gemmatimonadales bacterium | reverse complement strand
CTGGGCCGCCAGCAGGCCGTTGAGCGCGGCTGGTGCACTGGTCATGGCGGCGTTCTGGGCCGGCACCGTCCCGGTGCTCGCGGGCGTGGGCGCCCTGGCCCAGCGCGCCGCCGGGCCGCTCCGCGCCCGGATTCCGGTGCTCACCGCGGCCGCGCTCGTCGTGCTCGGGCTCCTGACGGTGGCCGGCAAGTTCCAGGGACCGCACGCGTCGCCGGCGGGCGATGCCTCCTCCCAGGTGCAGCATGACCACCATTAGTCCGCGGCTCGACGCCGTCGCGTCCACCGCCTGCGTCCACTGCGGCCTCCCGGTGCCGGCCGCGTTGCTCGAGCCGGAGGGCCACGCCTCGTTCTGCTGCGGCGGCTGCGCCACGGCCTACGCCATCATCCACGAGGGCGGACTCGACCGCTACTACCGGCTCCCGGAACGCCGAGCGGCGCCGGTCGCGCCCAGCGGACGGAGCTTCGAGGAGTTCGATCACCCCGCTTTTCACGCGCTCTACGTGCGGATCCGGCCCGACGGCATGGCCGAGACCGAGTTGTACCTCGACGGCGTCCACTGCGCGTCGTGCGTCTGGCTGGTGGAGCGGGTGCCGCTGATGGTGCCGGGCGTGCTCCGCGCCGAGCTCGAGGTGGGCCGCGCGCTGGCGCACATCACGTGGGACCCCGGCACCAGCTCGCTGGGACAAATCGCCCGGTTCCTGGATACGCTCGGGTACCGGCCGCATCCCTTCCGCGCCCAGCGCGTGGAGCAGCTGCGCCGGGCGGAGGATCGCACGGCGCTCCTCCGGATCGGGGTGGCCGGGGCGCTGGCCGGCAACGTGATGATGCTGGCCGTGGCACTGTACGGCGGCTGGTTCGGCGGGATGGAACCGGCGTTCGTACGGTACTTCCGCTGGATGAGCCTGCTCCTGACCGCGCCGATCCTGCTGTGGCCGGGCCGGGTCTTCTTCCAGGGCGCCCTCGCCTCGCTCCGAACCCGCCGGCTGCACATGGATCTCCCGATCGCAATCGCCCTGGGCGCAGGGTTCGCGCGCGGCGCGATGAACACCGTCACCGACTCCGGCCCGATCTACTTCGACGGCGTGGCGATGCTGGTGTTCCTGCTCCTGGTGGGGCGGTTCCTCCAGCAGCGGGCCCAGCGCGCCGCCACCGACGCCACCAGCCTCCTTCACGGGCTCACCCCCTCGGTGGCACGCGCCGTCGAAGGGGAGGCGATCCGCGAGATTCCCGCGGAGGCGCTGCTGCCGGAGATGACGGTGGAGGTGCGCGCGGGGGAGACCTTTCCCGCCGACGGCGTGGTGGTCCAGGGCGACTCGCTCGTGGACCTGGCGCTCCTCACTGGCGAGTCACGGCCGGTGCGGATCGAGGAGGGCTCGAAGACCTGGGCAGGCACGGTGAACCTGGGTGCGGCCATCCGGGTACGGGTCACCGAGGCGGGCGAGATGAGCCGGGTCGGACGGCTGGTCCGGGAGGTGGCGGCCGGCGCCGGGCACCGCGCGCGCATCGTGCTGGTGGCGGATCGGCTGGCAGGTTGGTTCGTGGCCGTGGTACTCGTGCTGGCGGTGCTGACCTGGATCTACTGGCACGGCGTGCAGCCGGAGGCCGCGCTCGACAACGCCATTGCGCTGCTGATCGTGACCTGCCCCTGCGCGCTCGCGCTCGCCACCCCGCTCGCCGTCACGGTCGCCATCGGCCGCGCAGCCCGGCGGGGCATCCTCGTCCGGGGGGGCGACGCGCTGGAGGCCCTGGCGCGGCCCGCCGCCATCTACCTCGACAAGACGGGCACCGTCACGGAAGGCAAGTTCCGGCTGGCCCGGTGGGATGGTCCGGAGTGGATCCAGCCGCTCGTCGTCGCCCTCGAGCGGCATTCGAGCCATCCCGTGGCCGCCGGATTCCTCGAGGCTTGGCCGCACCTCGAGGCCCCGGTGGCCGCCGCGGTTCGTCAGACACTGGGCGGGGGCATCGAGGGGCGGGTGGCCGGGCACTCGGTGGCCGTGGGCTCGCCGGTCTTCGTGCGGGCATTCCTTTCCTCGACGGCGGCGGACGCGTGGCCAGAACCGCCCGCCGGACTCTCACCGGTGTGGGTGGCGGTCGATGGCGCCCTGGTCGGCGTGGCCGCCTTTGGCGACCCGCTCCGCGGCGAGGCACTCGACGTCATGACGCGGCTCCGGAGGCGGGGCTGGTCCCTCCACCTCCTCTCCGGCGACGCCGAGCAGGTGGTGCGGAGCGTCGCCCGTGCCCTTGGGCTGGCGGGGGGCGCATGGCGGGGTGCCGTGAGCCCCGAAGGCAAGCTCGCCGTCATCGAAGAGGCCACGCTCGATGGCCCGGTGGTGATGGTGGGCGACGGCGTGAACGACGCGGCGGCGATGGCGCGGGCCACCGTCGGCATCGCCGTTCGCGGCGGGGCCGAAGCGTCCCTGGCGGTGGCGGACGTCTACCTGGCCCGGCCGGGCCTGGAGGGTCTGGACGAATTGATGGCGGGAGCGGAGCGGACGCTCCGGGTCATCCGGCGGAACATCGCCTTTTCCCTGGCCTACAACATCGCGGGGGCGGCGCTCGCGGTGGGCGGCTGGATCAATCCGCTGATCGCGGCCATCCTGATGCCGGCGAGCTCGCTGACCGTGGTGCTGGCGTCGTGGCGAAGCCGCACCTTCGAGGAAGGGGCATGAGCGTCATCTTCGTGGTGCTGCCGATCGCGCTGGTGCTGCTGGCCGGCGCCATCGCGGCCTACGCCTGGGCGGCCCGCCGCGGCCAGTTCGACGATCTCACCACGCCGGCCGTGCGGGCGCTGCACGACGACGATTCACCGACGCCGACGGGACCCGTCAGCTAGGGAAACGCCCGGTCCCACTTCGGGATCATCAGCCCGACGATCGCCCCAAGCCCTGCCCCGACGACCGCGCCGGCCGCGGCTCCGAGCGCGATCGCCGTTCCCGGGTCGCCGCAGTCGTATTCACAGACTCCCGAGCCGACCGCCCCGGCCAGCCCGCCGAATACACCACCGAGAACTCCCCCCACCACCGCCCCCGTGATCGTCGCGTGCCCACGGGTCCAGAGTGTATCAATGGCCGGAATCGCGATCCGACGCACCGCGTCCTCCTGAGCGAGGTCGAGGGAGTCGTCGTCGGCCACACCGGCCCGACCGATGAGCCGCCCGAGGCCGGCGGCGGCCACGCGGATCTGCTCTCCGGTGTGGAGGCCCGCGACTGCGCTCTCACGCGCGGCCGGGGTAGCCTGGGCCGAGGTGCGGCTGGGAAATGCCGCCGCCGCGAAGAGCCATGCGAGCGCGAGCGAACGGCGGACGGAACCCATGGGTGCCTCGCTATTTCGCGCGGACGCTCGCCTCGGCGGCCAGGAGCGCGTCGACCAGCGGCGCCGGGTCGAACCGCACCGGATCGGTGCACGGCAGGCCGGTTTCCTCGGCCGCCTTGGCGATGGCGGCCCGCGCCGCCGGCTCGTCCATATCGTAGGTGTTGAGGCAGATGCCGATGACCCTGGTCGGGTGCACCGCGGACCCGATGTCCTCGTACCAGCGGATGTAGTCGGTCAACGGCGGGATCTTGACCCACGCCCCCTCGCGATAATCCCCGACGTACACCCGGCTCGCCTGGTGGCAGAGAATGAGGGCATCCGGACAGGACCCATGCAGCAGGCTCAGCGTGACGCCGGAATACCCGGGGTGATTGATGCTCCCCTGCCCCTCCACGAGCACGATGTCGGCGTCCTTGCTCCCCTGCAGCACCAGCTGCTCGGCGGCGCCGGCGGTGAAGTCGGACACCACCGCGTCGACCGAAATCCCCCACCCTTCGATCATGATACCCGTCTGCCCTGTGGCCACGAAGGTGGTCCGCCTGCCACGGGCCCGGAGCTTCTCGACCAGTTGGAGCTGGGCCGTCATCTTGCCAACGTTGCAGTCGGTGCCGACGGTCAACACCACCAGCGCGTCGACGTCCTTGGCGAGGCCGGTGGCCACCGGAATGCCGGCAGGCGGCCGACGGAGATCGAGCAGCTTGCGCCCCCTGGCGTGCGCCTTCTCCACCAGCATCGGATCGTCGGCCAGGAAGGTGTGGAGCCCGCTCCAGATGTCGCACCCGGCGTCGATCGCCTCGGCGAGCCAGGTGCGCCAGTGCTCCGGCAGCCGTCCCCCGACCGGCGCGATGCCGATGAGCACGGCGTCGGGCTTGAAGGTGAGCCCCTCCCGCATCGAGGCGACGACCGGGATGCCCCCGCCGTAGCCGAGCACCTCCTGGGCGGTCTTGCCGGCCAGCTGGGTGTCCAGCACGGCGACCGTCCGCTCCGGGAGGTAGCGGATGATGGAATTGGCGGTCTTCGAGGTGAGGGGGCCGAAGTCACGATCGGCCAGGACCAGGAATCGCGGGGCGCTCATCGACGTCGTCGCTCGCAACCGGGTTGGAGGATGGGCAAAGGTACTGACGCGCCGAGGGGCGTGGTAGGGGGACTTCCCCGCCACGCCCCACGGTCCCGTACGGATGGCCGCGCGCTCAGCGCTGCGTCGTGTCGTCCTTCTCGATTTCCAGCACCTCGGCCTCGTGCACGTCGTCGGCGCCCTTGCCGATCTGCCGCGTTTCCTTCGACCCGCCGGCGCCGAGCAGGCCCATCTTGGCCTTGAGCTCGAGCAACTGCTGGTCCGAGCTGCCATGATACTCCAGCGCCTCGAACTGCTGCACCAGCCGGTCGCCCGAGAACTCCTCCTGGAGCTCCGCGGAGGCGATGGCCTTCCGCTCCGCGTCCTCGATCTTCTCGGTCATCCGCTCGAACGACTCGAAGGCGCTCTTGTCCGACATGCCCGACATCGTTTCCTGGATCCGCTGCTGCGCCTCGGCCCGCCGCGCCCGCGCCACCAGGATGTTCTTCTTGCGCTTGGCTTCCTCGATCTTGTCGTTCAGCTGCCGGAGCGAGCCCTTGAGCGACTCGGTCTCGGCCTTGTGACGCACCCAGGTCTCGTGCAGCTGCTGGGCGCCCTGCAGGTGCTCGTTGTACCGGAGCAGCGCCTGCTTGGCCAGGTCGTCGCGTCCTTCCTGGACCGCCAGCATGGCGCGCCGCTCCCAGTCCTCGGCCTGCTTCCGCATCGCTTCGGCGTCCGCCTGCAGCTTCTTCTCATCGGCGATGGCCCCGGCCACTTCCTGCTTCGCCTTGGCCAGGTTGCTCTTCATGTCGGTGATGAGCTGGTTCAGCATCTTTTCCGGGTTTTCGGCCCGGCTGATCAGGTCGTTGATGTTCGACCGGAGCAGGGTGGACAGGCGGTCAAAGATCCCCATCGGACATCACCTTTCGCGATACGGCGCCAGAGCGCCCAGGTGGGTCGCCAGCGCCAGCGTGAGCGAATCGAAGCTGGCCTCGAACTCGCTGAAATCCAGACTCTCCAGTTCCAGGGCGTCGGTCAGGACCACATGGTTGCCCTCGACGCCGTAGGAGCCGTGCACCAGGTCGCCGGCGTTGTACTCCAGCAGCTGCCGGAAGAGCTCCGCCCGCCGGGCTTCCTCGGCGGGCAATTCCATGACCCGGATCCGCAGGATCAGCACCGGAGGGGCGTAGCTGATGACGACCTCCGCCTCCTCCGAGGTGCGCACCTTCCAGAGCCCGTTCTCGAGCTCCTCGACGGTCGCGCCCCCTGCCTCCATCCGGTCCAGGAAGGACTGGACGTCATCCCGTGTGACCATGGCACCCCCTCTGCAAGAATCTAACCGCGGCCGGGAGGCCGCCAAGCGGTGTTCAGCCGGGTGGAAGCTGCGCCGGTTCGTCGGCGCGCTGCCGGGCGAGGAGCCGCTCGGTGAAATCCACCCGCTCCTCCAGCTCGACCACCCGGGTCCGCATTTCGTCCATTTCCTCGAGCAGCTCCGGGGGCACCTCGCCGGCGCCCACGGTGCCGCTGTGGATCCGTTCCGCCAGCGCCTTCCCCAGCGGCCCGCGTAGCACGATGGCCGTCACGACGCCCCCGGTGATCAAGGCCGGGATGGCGAAGTCCTCGCCGATGACGACCGACAGGGCGATGTAGGCGCCGAGCAACACCGTGCTCACGATCGTGATGGCGGTGTACAGCGGGACGTTGGATTCCCTCACGGCAGACGCTCCGGTTCCCTGGCCTGCGCCAGGAGGCGCTCGGCGAAGTCGAGGCGCTCCTCGAGCTCGTGCATCCTGAACTCCGTCTGTTCCAGTTCCTCGACCCTGGCCTCCAGTTCCGCGATGCGCTCGGCGGCGACTTCGCCGGTCGTCTCGGCCGGCATCCGCTTCAGGGCGACCTGACGGCGGACGCCGAGCAGGACGAGCGAGG
>DAOMFQ010000142.1:0-6309 GCA_035429905.1 Gemmatimonadales bacterium | reverse complement strand
TGAGCACCTCGGTGACGGTGTCGCCGTGCACCAGGTCGGTCACCTCGTAGCCGTCCGGAGAGAGCCGCACGTGCACCGCGTTCGTGTCACCGAAGAGGTTGTGGAGGTCGCCGAGGATTTCCTGGTAGGCGCCGGTGAGGAAGATGCCGAGGATGTAGGCGTCGCCGTCGGCGCAGGCGTGCAGCTCGAGCGAGGGCTTGCCCTTTCGCCCGCCGGCGAACCGGTCGATGACACCGTCGGAGTCGCAGGTGATGTCCTGGATCGTGCCACGCCGTGACGGCCGCTCGCCGAGCCGGTGGATCGGCATGATCGGGAAGAGCTGGTCGATGGCCCAGTTGTCGGGCAACGACTGGAACACCGAGAAGTTCGAGAAGTACCGGTCCACCAAGGTGGCGTCGATGTGGGCCGTGATTTCCGGGTGCGACGTCCGGTCGTCGCCCAGGAGCTGCTGGATGCCGGTCAGGGTGCACAGGTAGAGCTGCTCCGCGTCCGCCTTGTCGCGCAGGGTGAACACCCCGCTCGCGAAGTACTCGTTGGTCCGTTCCTTGGCGAAAATGGCGTCGTGGAACGCTTCGTCGACGCGGTCCATCGTCAGCCCATCGAGGTTTTCCGCCATCTCGCGCAGCAGCGGATGGGGGTCGTCGCCGATGACGGGCGGCACCGGCTCGACCTGGCTCTCGACGTCGATCACGTTGACGAGCAGCAGCGAGTGGTGTGCCGTGAGCGCGCGCCCCGATTCGGAGATCAGGTGCGGCATCGGGAGGTCGTGCTCCCGGCAGGCCGTGCCGATGGTGTACACGACGTCGCTCGCGTACTCGCGCATCGTGTAGTTCACGCTGGCGGGGCGGGTGGAGCGGGACCCGTCGTAGTCCACGCCGAGCCCGCCGCCCACGTCCACGTGGGTCAGCGTGAAGCCCATCGCGTGGATTTCGCCGTAGTACCGGGCGATCTCCTCGAGGCCGGCCTTCACGTGCCGGATGTCGGTGATCTGGCTGCCGAGGTGGAAGTGCACCAGCCGGAGCAGGTCCTTGCGGCCGAGCTGCTCCAGCCGGGTCAGGAGGCGCATCAACTCGACGGCGCTCAGGCCGAACTTCGACTTCTCGCCACCGCTCTTGGCCCAGCGCCCCGACCCCTCGGTGGCCAGCTTGATCCGGACCCCGAGCGTGGGCGTCACGCCCATCTCGTCGGCCACGGCGAGGAGCAGGTCGAGCTCGTGGAGCTGCTCGACGACGATGAACACCTGGTGCCCCAGCCGCTGGCCCATCATGGCCAGCCGCATGAACTCCTCGTCCTTGTAGCCATTGCAGACGATCAGGTGCTGGGTGCTCTCGTGGAGCCCCAGGACTGCCTGCAGCTCAGGCTTGCTCCCGCATTCGAGCCCCACGCCGTGCGCGGCGCCGAACTCCACGATTTCCTGGACCACGTGGCGCTGCTGGTTGACCTTGATGGGGTACACGGTCGTGTAGGAACCCTCGTACCCGAACTCCCCGATGGCCTTGGCGAACACCTCGGCGAGCTGCGAGATGCGGGCCCGCAAGATGTCCGAGAAGCGGAGGAGGAGCGGCAGGCCCACGCCCTGCGCCTGCAGGTCGAGGGCGAGCTGGTAGAGGTCGAGTCCGCGGGCCGGGTCGCCGTCGGCATGCACCGTGACGTGGCCTTCGGCGTTGGTGCGGAAGAAGCCCAACCCCCAGCCCGGCATGTTGTACAGCTTCTCGGCGTCCCGGGGTGTCCAGGTGGCCGGCGTGGCGGGGGCGGCGGGCGGTGGCGTGACGGTCGTGATCGCGGTGCTCCTGCTGGAGAATCGGACTCAATGTTAACGCCCCGCACCCCGCCCCGAAAGCAGGGCGCCTGCCCGGTCCAAGCGACGCCTCCCGTCCGGAGCTCCATCCGGCGAGATTTCCTCATCTTCACCGCACCGGAGTGCGCATGCAGTGGTCGTTCCGCATCGGCCGGATCGGCGGCACCGACATCAAGATCCACGTCACCTGGCTGGCGCTGGTGGCGTGGTACGGGTTTTCCGCCTACTCGGACGGCGGCGGCCCGGCCGCGCTCAGCACCGTCGTCTTCCTGCTGTCACTCTTCGCCTGCGTGCTGCTGCACGAATTCGGTCACATCCTCATGGCGCGGCGGTTCGGGGTCCGGACCCCGGACGTGATCCTGCTCCCCATCGGCGGCCTGGCCCGGCTGGAACGGATGCCGGACGAGCCGAAGCAGGAGCTGCTGATCGCCGCCGCCGGACCCGCCGTGACCCTCGGGATCGCGCTGGCCCTCTTCGGCGTACTCCGGCTCTCCGGCACCCCGCTCGACGCCGCCCGCCTCGAGCCGGGCCAATCCGACCTGGCGCAACAGATCCTCGGGCTGAACGTCGTCCTCCTGCTCTTCAACCTGCTGCCGATCTTCCCGATGGATGGCGGCCGGATGCTCCGCGCCCTGCTCGCCATGCGGCTGGGGCTGCTCCGCGCCACCCGCATCTCGGCGCGCATCGGACAGGTGGGCGCCCTGCTCCTCGGCCTGTGGGGACTCGGTTTCTTTGCCGACTGGGGCCTGTCGGCCAGTGGCGTGCTGGTCCTCATCGCCGTGTTCGTCTACTTCGCTGCCGGCGCCGAGGCGGCCAGCGCCGAGGCCCGCGCCGCCGGCCAGGGCCTCACGGTGCAGGAGTTGATGATCACGCAGTTCGTCACGCTCCCGGTCCACGCGACGCTGCAGCAGGCGGTGGATGCGCTGCTCGCGGGGGAACAGCGGGAGTTTCCCGTGGTGGATAACTGGGGACGCGTGGAGGGCCTGCTGACCCGGGAGGGCCTGATCCAGGGGCTCGCACGGCACGGCGGTGGCGCCACGGTCGAGCAGGCGATGACGCGTGGGGTGGCGGCCGTACCCGGAGGGCTCGCCTTCGACGCCGCGCTCGAGCAGCTCGGCCGGAGCGGCCTCCCAGCCCTCCCCGTCATCGACGAGCGCGGCGCGCTGGTCGGGCTCCTCACGCGGGACAACGTGGCGGATGTGCTGCTGGTGCGGCGGGTCGGGCTGTCGCTGCCTCCGCGCCGGACGTAGGGGCGCACCCCGGTGCGACGCTACGCGGGCGGAAACTCGGCGAGAAACTCCGCGGAACCGCCGAGCGGCCGCGCGTAGTACCACCAGTTGGCCTCGGGCGTCCACCCTTCCTCTTCCGCCACGATCATGCCCCAGAGGCACCGGGTCACCGGAGTCGTCGCGGCCCGCATCCGGCCATCCAGCGCGTCGAGCCGCTCCGCCACCACGGCGGCCTGCGCCGGCGAGACCCGCTCGAGCGCCTGCGCCAGCAGCTGGCGCCCATCCAGGTCGTTCAGGTAGTCCTCGTACCCGGAGGTGTAGCCCTCCTCCACCGCCACCACCGTTCGCTCCCACCCCGCCAGTAGCACGTCCAGTCCGCCCTGCACCACCCGGTCCGAGGCCCCCTGCCCGCGCAGGAATTCCTCCAACCCGCCGGCATCCCGCGTGCTCACCGGGGGTACCGGTTGTTGGCCCGGTTCACGTCGGGCAGGGCACGCCGCGGGTCGAGCTCCGCGCGCCGTACCGCGGGCTTTCCGCGGACCCGGTAGGTGAAGCGTGGGCCCAGGTTCCACATCTCGACCGGGAGGCGCACCACCTCCGTGCTCCCGTCGGCATAGCTCAACTTGACCTCGGCCGGCATGATCATGGTGCCGAGGCTGGAGAGCCGGACCTCGCTCACGCCCCCCGGAGCGGCCACGATCGAGTCGACGGCCTGGTCCAGCCGCGTCGTCGTCAGGACCCACTCCCGCCAGTACCAGTCGAGGTCCATTCCCGAGGCGTCGCGCATGAGGCGAAAGAAATCGGCGGGCGAGGGATGCCGGAAGGCCCAGGCGGCGAGGTACTGACGGAATGCGGCGTCGAACCGATCCACGCCGAGCACCTCGTACCGGAGCAGCTGCATCATGAGCGCCGGCTTCTGGTAGCCGGCCCAGAAGAGGTCGGTCACCTCCACGGGCCGGAGCATCATCGGCTGCTCGCCCGGCACCGCGTGGTCGGCATACAGGTGGAGCGGGTGGACCTCGATCGAGTCGCCGTAGGCGGTGCCCTTGAAGTACTGCGCGGCGTTGGCCAGGTCGATGAAGGTGTTGAACCCCTCGTCCATCCACGGATAGAGCCGCTCGTTCGACCCGACGACCATCGGCACCCACTGGTGTCCCAGCTCGTGGGCCAGGACCCACTGGACGTCCTCGCGCGCGGGGCCAGCCGGGTCGAAGGTGATCATCGGGTATTCCATCCCCTCGATTGGCCCCTCGATCGAGGTGAACTGGGGCCAGGGGTAGCGCAGCCACTGGCGGCTGTAATAGGCCAGCGCCTCCCGGGTAATCGTGTTGGCCTCCGCCCAGAGCGTGGCCGCGGGCCGGTAGAGCGTGTGGATCATCACGCCCTCCCACGCGCTGGCGTCCCACTGGAAGTCGGGGCTCGCGGCGAAGGCGAAGTCCCGCACGCTGTCGGCGGTGAAGCGCCAGGTGAGGGTGCCCGCCCTCGAAAGCTCCGCCCGCGGCGGGTGGGTCGCCTCTTCCCTGGTGATGACGGCCACCGGGGTGGCCGACGTCGCCGCGCGCGCGAGGCGCGTGCGCTGGGGCGCCGAGAGGACCTGCTCCGGGTTCCGCAGCGTGCCGGTGGCCGCCACCACGTACCCGCCGGGCACGGTGAGCGACACGTCGAAGTCGCCGTACTCGAGGTAGAACTCGCCGGCGCCGATGTAGGGGTCGTGGTTCCAGCCGCGAAGATCGTCGTAGACCGCGAGCCGCGGATACCACTGCCCCAGCTCGTACAGGGTGCCGTCGTGGCCCATCCGCCCGCCGCCGAAGGGCGGCACGTTGAAGTGCCACACGAGGCGCAGCACCACCACACCGCCGGCCGCCAGCGGCGCCTTGAGGTCGAGGCGCATCGTGGTGCCGTAGATGACGGGCGTGGCGGGCGCTCCGCCCACGAGCACCGAGTCCAGCGTGAGGCCGCCGGGGAAGCCCTTGCAGCTGAAGTCGAAGGTAGAGCCCAGGAAGACCAGCGGGGGCTGGTCGAGCAGCGCGGAGAGACTGCCGGCGCCGCACATGTTCTGTTCGAGGTGGAGCCAGAGGTACGGGAGCGCGTCGGGGGACCGGTTGTGGTACGTCACGTCGGCCCGGCCGCGGAGCTCGTTCTTCGCGGGGTCGAGCGTGGCGTCGATCCGGTAATCGACTTGCTGCTGCCAGTAACCTGGCCCCGGCCGGCCGCTGCCGGTCCGGTAGGTGTTCGGGCCGGGCAGCTCCAGCGGGCGGAAGGGCGAGACCTCCCACCCTTGCGCACTCAGCCCGCTGGAGGCAACCATCAGGGCGAAAACCGCACTGGCGAGGCTGCGACGCACGTGGTATCTCCCAGCCGAGGGTTCCCCCTAACATACAGGAGAATCGACACCGATGCGCCCCATGCACCTGGTTCCCGTCTCCCTGCTGGCCCTGGCCTGCGCGAAGGAGCCCGCGCCGGCTGATACCGCGGCCGCCGCCGCACCGCAGCAGGTAACCATCACCGCCACGGACTACGGGTTTCAGCTGCCGGCCTCTCCCATCGCCGCCGGCGTCACCACCATGACCCTGGTCAACACGGGGAAGGAACTCCACCAGGTCACGCTGATCCGGCTCACTGACGGGAAGACCGTCGCCGACCTGATGACGGCGCTTCAGGCGCCCGGCGCGCCGCCGGCCTGGGCGGTTGCCTCGGGCGGGCCCAATGCCGCGGCCCCCGGGGGCCAGGCAACGGCCACCCTGAACCTCGAACCGGGCCCGTACGCGATCATCTGTTTCATCCCCTCACCCGATGGCGTGCCACACGTGGCCAAGGGCATGGTGATCGGCATGGACGTCCAGCCTGCGGGGGCGCCTTCCGCTGCACTCCCCTCGGGCGATGTCCAGCTCACGATGAACGACTACAGCTTCAGCCTTTCCGGACTCCCGGCCGCGGGCCCGCACACGGTTTCCGTTTCCAACCAGGGCAAGGAGATCCACGAAGTGGTGGTGATGCGCCTCGCCCCTGGCGCCACCCCGGAGACGGTCGCGGCCTGGTTCGAGGGAGGGCAGAAGGGGCCGCCCCCCGGTGAACCCTTTGCCGGAGTTTCCGGGATTGCTCCCGGCCAGCTCCAGGACTTCACGGCCGACTTCACCCCCGGCTCGTACGGCCTCATTTGCTTCGCCCCCGCGCCGGACGGGAAGCCCCATTTCATGCATGGGATGACCATGACCTTCACGGTTTCCTGAGTGCCCGCGAGCGGGCGGGGGGCGCCGGCAGGGAGCGTCGCCGTCACCGGCG
>DAOMFQ010000141.1:0-6337 GCA_035429905.1 Gemmatimonadales bacterium | reverse complement strand
CGTCGTCCTCCTCGGCGCCACGATCCTCGCCGGCAATGACTCGGCGCGGAGCTGGACCGCGTATGGACTGCTGGCCATCGTGGGGTGGCTGGTGCTGCTCGTGGTGGGCGTGCTCTACAAGATCCTGCCGTTCCTGGCGTGGCTGAACCTGTTCGGCCCGCGCGCGGCGCAGGCAGGGGCCCCGACGCAGGCGGACCTCACGTCCACCATGATGGTGCGGCTCTCGCTCGCGCTGCTCGCGCCGGGCGTCTGGGGACTGGTGGGCGGGACGCTCCTGGGAAGCCGCGCGGTGGTCCTGGCGGGGGCGTCACTCTACCTGGCCGGCGTGGTGGCGGTGCTCGGCCAGTACGTCCGCATCCTTCTGCTCGCGCGACCGCTCCCGGCTCAGCGCACCGTGACGCTGTCCACGAAGTAGTTGGTCTCGCCGAAGCAATCGCTCGGAATGCCGCGGTGTTCCGTGTAGTGCAGGGCCACATGCTTCCCGATCGCGTCGCGGAGCTGCTGCGCGACGTCGTCGTCGCGCACGCTGAAGTCCCACAACACCGGCATGACGCCCGGCACCGAGGTCATGGCCAGCTCGCCTTCGTACGTCTTGCAGATCCAGCCCTTCTGCGAAAATTTCTGGACGATCCCCGCCCGCTCTCCCTCCGAGTAGTTCCAGCTCAGCGCCGCCCAGGTGTACAGCACGAACATCAGGATCGGCGTCAGGAAGATGGCGAGGAGGACCAGCTTGGTCTTCCGCTTCAGGCCGCGGCGGGGGGCCTCCGCTACCGGCTCGGTCATGCGGGCTCCAGGAAAATGAGGACGGGCGAAAGGTACGCCCGGAATCCGCCGGGCGACAGCGTCAGCGGTTGGGCCGCACCGCGTTCAGGCTGAACACGAACCCGCGGCCCAGGGACACGATCCACCCCGCGTCCACGGCGTCATTCGCGAAGCGCCACGACAGGTCGAGGCGACTGACGACGGCCTGGGTGGTGCGCAGCTGCCCGATGCGGAGCCCGATCCCGACGTCGGTGCCGGTGCGCACCGGGCTCCCGCTCCACCAGGCGCCCCCGTAGTCGGCATAGGCGGCAATCCCGACACCCATGAGGCCGAACACCCGCGGAAAGAGGAGCCGCCGCACCTCGGCCGTCGTGAAGAAGGCCCGGTTGCCGGTGAAGCTGTGCACCCCGAACGCCCGGGGCCCGCTGACGAGCCCGAGGTCGAACTCGTAGCCCGGCGCCGGATCGGTGAGCCATCCGCTGCTCCCGTGCCAGAGCACCAGCGAATTCGAGTCGGGGTTCCAGGCCACCGTGGTATTCAGCACCGTGCCGCCCGAGTCGATCCCCGCCGCCGTGATCAGCCCGTCCGAAATCCCGTTGACCATGATGAAGCCCCTGGAGAATGAGGCCCCGGTGCGGAAGGCGGCGAAGAGGCCGACGCCGGCACTGTCATACCCGAAGAACGTGGGGGCGGCGTAGAATCCGCCGGCGAACGTGGTGCTGAGGTCCACGTCCTCCGTGCGGGAAAAGGTCTGGAACCCCGTGCGGGTCACGTACCGCGCGTGCGACCACTCGGCGTAGGCGCCGAGCGCGGCCGTCACCGTCCGCGGAATGGGGGCGGTGTCGGACACCGGCTCGTAGTCGTTCCGGACGACCTGGCCCAGCACACCGGCGCGGACGTAGCTACGGCCGTTCCGGCGAAGGGCCCAGGCGACCGAGGCCCGGATGGTGCCCATGACATGGTTCAACGTGTCCACCGGCACGTCCACGCCGTCGAGGTATTGATTCACGGTTTCGTCGCGATACTCGCCGCCCAGCGAGAAGCCCCGGGCGTCCGAGATGGAATAGAACGGCCGGTTGAGGAGCGCCAGGAAGACCGTGCCGTCGGAGCGGTTCTCCCAGCGCGCCCCCAGCCCGACGGTGCGGCTGAACAGCCGCGGCTGGCGGAATTCGAGGGCAAAGGTGGTGCGGACCGGGTCGGAGGAGAACGAGGCGCCGGCCCGGGTGGCAGTGCCGAGGAAGTTGTCCTCGAAGAACGACACACCGAACGCGACCTGGCTGCCCGAGGTCCGGAGCCGGCCGCCCACGCGCGTGGTCCATGCGTCGCGCGTGGTGACCCGCATGACCAGCCCGCTGTCGGTCCGGATCGAGTCGATGCGCACGTCGCGAAAGATCGCGAGCGTCCGGAGGTTGCGGGCGGATTCGGCCACATGGACCGAATCGTAGGGATCCCCGACCTTGAAGAGCAGCTCGCGCTCGATGACTTCGGGCTGGGTGCGGAAGTGGAGGTGATTGGCGAGCCGCTCGGGCCAGATCGTGGCTTCCGAGGAGTCGAAGATTTCCTGCCGGACCAGCTCGATGCCGCGGATGACCGGCACGGGCGCCGAATCGCTCACCGCCTGGGCGGCGACAAGCGAGGGAGCGACGAGCAGCGCAAGGACGAGGGTGGCGCGGCGGGCCAGAAGGGACTCCGGGGGCGCGAGCGATGTGAGGGGCGGGTCCGCCCCCGACCCGGAGGCAGTGCGAAAGACTACCCCAGGCTCTCCAACAGGCGCCAGAGCTCCACGGCGCTGAATTCGTTGAATCGGTGCAGGACGTCCTGTTCGCTCCACTCGAGCAGGATCCACGCCGAACTGCGGGTCCGCTCGCCCTGGGCGAAGTGCACCCGGCCGGCAACGGTCTGGCCCTGGGCGCGGGTCTCGAGGTACACCTGCCACCGCTCGTCGGCGCGGCCGAGGTCGCCGAGGTGGCGCGCGGTCGGCGCCTCGGGCAGCGCGGCCGGCAGGGGGTGCTGCGGCTGTCCCATGTTCCCTCCTGAAGATGCCCTCACGCTAACGAGTTCCGCCACCGGACGCCAGCGCCGTGCGGTGTCCCGACCCCGCCGGTCCGGTTAGATTTGGGCCCATCATGGCCCCGGTCGTTTGCTGCGCCGCCTGCGGCACCCTGTCCGAGGGGCCCTTCTGTTCCCAGTGCGGCGCGCCGATGTCCGGCGACGCCGGACCGCGGCGGGAACGCCGGGCGTGGGTCGTGGCCGGGTTGCTGTCGGTCGCCGCGGTGGCCGCCGTCCTCGCCCTGGTGCTCCGCGGCGCCCCGGAGGCAGTGGTGCCCGCCATGGGGAACGTGGGGAGCCAGGCCGCGGACCTGCTCCCGCCCGCGGAGCTGGCCGCGCTCCCCCCTCGCGAGCGCTTCAACCGGGTGTTCGACCGGATGATGCGGGCCGGCGCCGAGGGCGACAGCACCACGGTGGCCACGCTGTCATCCATCGCGCTCGCCGCGTACGCCGACATCGACTCGGTGGACGCCGACGCCCGGTTCCACGCGGGGCTGATCGCCATCCAGACCGGAGACTTCCCCGGCGCGCTCGCGGTGGCCGACACGCTGGAGCGGCAGGCGCCGGGGCATCTCTTCGGCCCCATCCTGATTGGCGCCGTGGCGGGCCTGGAGCACGACAGCACGGCGCTCCGGCGGGCGTTCGACCTCTTTCGCGCACGCGCCGACCGGGAGCTCGCCCGGACCGACCGCCCCGAGTACCTCGAGCATCGCCAGCTTCTCACGCAATTCCAGCAGGCCGCGGAGACCCAGTGACCCGGACCATCCACGTCGCCCACAGCCCCGATTCCGACGACGCGTTCATGTTCTACGCCCTCGCGGAAGGGAAGCTCGACACCGGCGACCTGCGCTACGAACACGAATTGTCCGACATCGAATCGCTCAACCGGCGAGCGCTCAAGGCCGAGCTCGAGGTGTCGGCCGTGTCGATCCACGCCTACGCGCACCTCCACCGCACCTACGCGCTCCTGTCGAGCGGCTCCTCGATGGGCGACGGCTACGGCCCCCGGCTGGTGAGCAAGTCCCCGGCGCCCGCCGACCCGCGCGCGGCGCTCCGCGGGCTCCGGGTGGCCATCCCGGGCACCCTCACCACCGCCTGCCTGGCGCTCCGGCTCTATCAGCCCGCCGTCACCGAAGTGGTCATTCCCTTCGACCAGATCGAGGACGCGGTGCACCGCGGCGAGGTGGACGTCGGCCTCCTGATCCACGAGGGCCAGCTGACCTACGCCGACGACGGCCTGCAGCTCTGGGAAGACCTGGGCGCCTGGTGGGGACGGGAAACGGGACTGCCCCTGCCGCTGGGCGGCAACGTGGTCCGCCGGGACCTCGGCGCGGCGGTGACGGCCCAGGTGGCGCGCGACCTCCGCGCCAGCATCGAATACGCCCTGGCACACCGGCGGCCCGCGCTCGAACATGCCAAGCAGTTCAACCGCGGCATCGGCGACGAACGGACCGACACCTTCGTCCAGATGTACGTGAACGACTGGACCGTGGACTACGGCGCGCGCGGGCGGCAGGCGGTGCAGCTGCTCCTCGACCGCGCCTTCGAGGCGGGGCTGATCCCGGAGCGCGTCGTGGCGGAGTTCGTCGGGTAGGTCTAGCTTTCACCAGCTCCCCCGTACCGGAGGCCGTCCGTGTCAGTGCCAGAGGGCCCGGCGTCACTGCTGGTCGTCGACGATGAAGAACCGATCCGCACCGCGCTTGCGCGGTACCTGACCCAGCAGGGGTACGAGGTCAGCACCGCCTCGTCCGGCGACGAGGCCCTGAAGATCCTCGGCCGGCAGAAGATCGCCGGCATGCTGCTCGACGTACGGATGCCCGGCGTCAGCGGCATCGACCTGGTGCCGCAGGCCCTCGAGCTCGAAAACCACCTCGCCATCCTGATGCTCACCGCGGTCACCGACGCCACGACCGCCGCCCTCTGCATGCAGCGGGGCGCCTTCGAGTATCTCATCAAGCCGATCGACCTGGTGGACCTCGGCCGGGCGCTGGAACGCGCCCTGCGCCGGCGCGCCACCCAGATGGAAACCGCCCAGGTCAACCAGTGGCTGAAGGAAGAAGTGGCCATCCGGGCCGCCGAGGTGCGGCGCGAGCGCGCCACGCTGGAGCGGGTCACGATCGCCACGCTCGAGGTACTGGTGAACGCGCTGGAGGCCAAGGATCCGTTCTCCCGCGGCCATTCCGCCCGGGTGGCGGATCTCTCGGCGATGATCGCCGCCGAACTCCAGCTGTCGGACGAGGAGATCGAGGTCATCCGCACCGCGGGCCGCCTGCACGACATCGGCAAGATCGGCATCCGCGAGGAAGTTCTGGCCAAGCAGGGACCGCTGACGCCGGCCGAGTACGAGCACGTCAAGGATCACGTCATCATCGGCACCCAGATCCTGGCCCCGCTCGCGCACCTGCACGCGGCCATCGTCTGCCTGCGGAGCCACCACGAGCGGTGGGACGGCCAGGGCTACCCCGACGCCCTCAAGGGCGAGGACATCCCGCTCGGCGCGCGGATCATCGGCATCGCCGAGATCTTCGACGCGCTGACGACCTCCCGTCCCTACCAGGAAAAGATGCCGCCCAACTTCGCGGTGGACCGGCTCCGCGACCTGGCGGGCACCGCGGTGGACCCGGCGGTGTTCGCCGGGCTGGAGGCGGTCATCGCGCGCCGGCAGACCCTGGTTTTCCTCGAAGACACCACCCCCGCCTGACGCCGAATCGCGCCCTCCGGTGGCGCGATTCGTGCTCCTCTCCGATCGACTGGGCCGCCCCCGCCGGCCGGCGGCGGCCCGGCGCATCACATCTCGCAAGTCATTGTCACGCAACACTTTTGAGCGTCTGACCGCCCATGGCGAAGCTGCTGCTTGTCATCGATGACGGCCCCGAACAGCGCCGATTCCTCGAGCGGACCCTTTCCGCGGCGGGGTATCGCGTGGTGACCGCGCCCGATGGCGAGGCCGGCACCGCGGCGGCGCACTCGCTCCTGCCCGACCTCATCATTCTCGATGTCATGATGCCCGGGATGAACGGGTACCAGGTGTGCCGGGCACTCAAGGCGGACCCCGCCACCCGGGACCGCCCGATCCTGGTGCTCACCGCCAAGGAGGAGCCCACCGATCAATTCTGGGCCCGCGAGGTGGGCGCCGACGACTTCCTCAGCAAGCCGGTGGACCTCCCCGAGCTGCTCGGCCGCATCACCGAGCTGACGGAGCGCCGATGATCGGCCTGCCGCTCATCCTGGGCGTCGCGGCCACCATGGCGGGTATCGGCCTCGTCGCCGTGCTCTCGTGGCTGCTCTACACCTCCTACCTGAACCGACTCGAGCGCCGGCTCGCCTACCGGAAGGGGCTCTACCGCGACCTGGTGACGGGACTCGCGGTGCGGGACCGCGCCCTCCTCGAACCGCAGCTCCGCGAACTGGCTACCCTGCACGACTTCGAGGCGCTGGAGGCGGTGCTCGAGGAGCAGGCCCGCGGCGCCACCGAACGTCCGGCGTGGCTGCTCGACGCCTACGACCGGCTGGGCCTGGTCGACAA
>DAOMFQ010000140.1:0-6416 GCA_035429905.1 Gemmatimonadales bacterium | reverse complement strand
GACGCCGATGCTCGCGAGCCGCTCCCGGATGGCCACCTCCTCCGGCCCGGCCGGGGCGAACTGCATCGCGAACGCCAGGTACCCGAAGAAGTTGGTCTTCACCATCTCGGCGTTGATCTTCGGCCAGTCCACCGCCGGCGCCGGCGCCGGTGCGGGCTGCCCAAGGAAGGCCGAGAGCGGCTGCACCTTGTAGCCCGCCTGGACCTTCACCACGTTCGGCATGTCGTCAGGGCCGAACAGCTGGGTCCGGAAGATCGTCAGGCCGAACTGCGTCGTGGCATGGAACACCTGCTTGATGCCGGCCGGCGTCTCGCCCTGCCAGTCCGGGCCGGCGACGAGGTAGCTGCCCGCCTCGCTTCCCGTGGCCCGGCTCCCGATGTAGCCGTAATTGAAGGTGTTGCCGTCCACCAACTGCACTGAGTAGTACCGCTTCGGGTCCACCGCCGGCACCGAGATGACCACCGGCTCCGCGCGGAGGTCGAGCCAGAGCAGCGAATAGGGCGTGTCGCTGTTGGGCGTCACGACGGCGGTATCCTGCCAGGTGAAGACCCGGGCCTCGTTGTACACGGTGTTGTAGGGCGCCTTGTATTGGGACCCGCCTGAGTCCACGATGTACGAGTATTGCACGGCGTAGTTCATCACGATCGGGAGGCCATAGATGAATCCCTCCTCCGCGATCGCCTTCCGGTCGAGGGCGCTGGGTCGGTCGCCGCCGCAACCGGCGGCGACGGTTCCGAGCATCATCACGGCGGCTGCGACACCGGCCTTGCGCATGGAATTCTCCGTCATGGGGGTGGTTGGCGAAGGGGTTATTGCTTCGTGACCGTGATCGCGGCGCCTTCGGTCACCTGAAGGGTGATGTTGTCGCCCACCTGCACCTGGGTGAGGTCCACGCCCTTCTGGGCCTTGTAGGTCTTGGTGCTCCCGTCCTGGAACTGCACGGTGACCTTGCGCTTCGCCGCGTCGATGGCGGTGATCTGCGCGGTGATCATCTCGGTGGCCACCGCAAAGCCCGCGGGGTTCTGGCTCCCCGTCGGCGTGATGCCCACCATGGCCGCGGCGGCGTCCGCCGGCGGGTTGCTGCCCTTCCAGATGGCGATCGCCACCTGCTCGGTGACCACGGCGTTCACCACGTCGCCGACCCGGAGTTGCGGGAAGTTCGTCATGCTCGGCGAGGCCTTGAAGCTGGTCTTCTTCCCGTCGGGCGTCTGCAGGGTGAGCTTCATCTTGGCCTGGTCGATGGCGACGATGGTGGCCGTGGTGCTGAAGGTCTCGGTGACGATGGCGCCGTCGGGGCCGGCGACGACCGATTCGCTGGTGGTCCCGGACATGCCCTTGGAGCAGGCGGAGGCCGCGAGGAGGAGCGCCGGCACGATGGCGAGGGTGGTCTGGGAAATACGGCGGACGCGCATGGGGGACCTCAAGGCAAGAAGGGTTGGAGCGGGCGCGGAAGCGGGGGGGCCTCCGAATGGGCCGAACAGTAAAACCCTCCGAAACGTCAGGCCACCCCTCGGCCCACATGAATCCGTGAGGTCACGTTGAAACGTCCTTTAGCCCTGTGCTCCACGTCACGACCCGGTCACGCCCGGCGCGCTTGGCGGCGTAGAGCGCCGCGTCCGCCTGCGCGGCAAGGTTCTCCCGGCTGCGGGTGGTTTCCGGCCACCCGGCCACGCCGAACGACGCCGAGAGCGGCCAGGACCGTCCCTGCCATTCCCAGCCGCAGGTTCCGATGCGCACCCGGATCCGCTCGGCCACGCGCACGCCCTCTTCGAGCGAGGTGCCTGGCAGCCAGAGGAGAAACTCCTCCCCGCCCACCCGCGCCGCCGCATCCACCCCGCGCACCTGCTCCTGGAGGATTCTGGCCAGGTGGAGCAGCGCCGCGTCGCCCGCGGCGTGGCCGAGGGTGTCGTTCAGCAGCTTGAACTTGTCGAAATCGAGCGAGACGAGCGCGCCCCGCTCAGGACCCACCAGGCTCATCCGCTCGGAGAGTCCGCGCCGGTTCAGCAGGCCGGTGAGCGGATCCTTGATGGCCTTGGCGGTCTCAGCGGCCAGCCGGGTGGCCATCTCGAGGCGAGGTGCCGCCGCACGGAGCGCCTCGTTCACCTCGCGGATCGCCTCCGGCCCCACCAGCCCGCCATCCGGCACGCGCCACGCCACCGCGCCGATGGACTCGTCGTGCCTCAGCAGTGGCGCCACCCGCGCCGGCGGGTGACGGCGGCGGTCGGCGCCCAGCCCGCCCAGCGGATCGGCGCTCGTGGTTTCCCCCTCGGCGCCGGCCGCTACCCGGGCCAGCGTCGCGTCGGACGGGAGCACCTGCCCCAGCGCCCTCCGGTCGGCGAGCCCCGACACGCCGATGACCCGCACTCCGGAGCCCTCCGCCACCGCCACGTAGGCCTCGGCGCCCGCGATCCGCTCCACCTGGTACGCCAACCGCATGCCCACGCTTTCCACCGTCTCGATGGCGAGCCCCTCCTGCACCTGGGAGAGGTCGTGCAGCACCGGTCGGCGCCCTACCCCGTCGAGCAGTGCGGCGAGGTCGCCGCGGACCGCCTCCTGCCCCGCGGCGGACGCGTCGGCCGGCAGCACGGCCCCCACCACGGCGCCGCCTGCCGACAGAGTGAGCAGCAGCCCGACGTCCATCTGCTCGGCGGTCGCTCCGTCGCGGGCGGCGGACGACGCCAGTCGGCGCTCGATGGCGTCGAGCTGCTCGTCGCCCGCGTTCCACGCCGGATCGATGCTCTGGTAGCTTCGCTCACCGAGGCCGGGGCCGCCTGATTCGACGGCCCAGACCCCGAGCGCGCCTGAGGCGCGGCGAAGCCACTCGAGCGCGGGATCGGGGAGGAGATGCGGCGTGGCAGCGCGAGAGAGGGAACCGGCCTGGCGAGGGGAGGAGGTGAGCCGTCGCCGGCCCACCAGGTATCCGATCGTGGCCCCCGCCCCGCCGGCAAGCAGGATGAGCCACGCGGGGTTCACCGCATCCACCCCCGTCGCCGGAACCAGAGAAAGATGGCGAGGCAGACGGCCACCATGGCCCCGATGGTCAAGGGATAGCCGAACCGCCACCCGAGCTCGGGCATGAACTGGAAATTCATGCCGTAGATGCCGACGATGAAGGTGAGCGGCAGGAAGAACGCCGAAAACACCGTGAGGACCCGCATGACCTCGTTGGTCCGGTGCGACGCGATATTGAGCTGGACCGTGAGGAGGTTGTTGACGTTGTCGTGGATCTCGTCGGCGTAGGTGTACAGGCTCTCGATACTCTCCCGGAGGTCCTGGTAGATCGGCGCGTGGCCCTCGGACGGCGGATGGAGCTTCTGCACCACGCCGAGCGTTTGCCAGAGGGTGCGCTTGATCAGCGTCACGCGGCGCTTCACGACGTGGATCTCCTCCAGCCCCGCCTCCGCCCGATGCCCGTCGAAGAGCGCCTCCTCGTAGTCGTCCAGCACCTTTTCGGCCTCCTCGAGCGGCTTCTCGTAGGTGGCCACCACCGCCGCGATCAGGTCGACCAGTGCCTCGCCCAGGCCGACCTCGTCCGGGCCGCGGCGCGCACAGTCCGCCTTGAAGGCGTCGAAGAAGGGCATCGCCTTTCGGTGCACGGTGAGCAGGAACGTCAGCCCCGCGAACGCCGCCACCTTGCGGGTCATTTGCTGGATCGTGACGGAATTGGCCGGCGCGGCGACATCGTACGCCCGCACGATGACGAAGGTGGCGCCACCTAGCTTCTCGAACTTGGGGAGGTGCTCCGGATCGAGGCAGTCCTGGAGCGCCATCGGGTGCAGGCCGTACGATTCCGCGAGCCCGGCCAGTTCATCGGGGGTCGGGCCCGTTGCGTCCAGCCACTCGAAGTCGGGCCCGTTCCGCCGCAGGACCGTTTCCAGCATCAGGCCTCCTCGCCGCGGTTGATGCGGGTGGCCGCCGCGGCCGCCCCGAACCCGTTGTCGATGTTGACCACCGTGACCCCGGCCGCGCAGCTGTTGAGCATGCCGAGGAGCGCCGCCAGCCCGCCGAACGAGGCGCCGTACCCCACGCTCGTCGGCACCGCGATGACCGGCACCCGCACCAGCCCGCCCACGACGCTCGGAAGCGCGCCTTCCATCCCCGCCACCACGATGACCACTGCCGCTTCACGGAGCCTTTCCCCCTGGGCCATCAGCCGGTGCAGCCCCGCCACCCCGACATCCGCCATCCGCTCCACCCGGTTGCCGAAGGCCTCGGCCACGATGGCCGCCTCCTCCGCCACCGGCAGGTCGCTGGTGCCGGCGCACACGACCAGCACCGTGCCCCGCCCCGCCGGCGCCGGCCGCGGGTCCGGGGGCAGGAAGACGGTCCGGGCGAGGGGGTGCCACTCCAGGCGAGGGAACCGCGCGCGGAGCGCCGCCGCCTGGTCGTCGGTGGCGCGAGTGCCGAGAAAGCTCCCCGACGCTGCCGCCAGCCGCTCGCAGATGGCCACGACCTGCTCCACCGTCTTGCCGGCGCAGAACACCACCTCCGGCTGCCCCTGGCGGAGGGCCCGGTGGTGGTCGATGCTGGCGAAGGGCAGCTGTTCGGAAGGGAAATGGCGCAGTTGCTCGAGTGCGGCGGCCGGCGTGAGCCGGCCCGCCGACACCTCCACCAGCAGCGCGCCCAGCCGTTCGGGGGTCACGCCACCTGCGCCAGCGGGGCCAGGTACCTGACGAAGATGTCCTCCGCCTCGGCGATCGACTCCACCTGGAAGAGCCGCTGGCGGAGCTCGCTCGCGCCGTGCAGCCCCTTGGTGTACCAGCCGAAATGCTTGCGGAACTCGATCACGGTCTTGCGCGAGTCACCCTGGAGGCGGAGCGCCAGCCGCGCGTGCGTCAGCGCCAGTTCGAAGCGCTCCGCCGGGCTCGGCGCCGCCGGCTTCCCGTGGCCCTCGAGCAGCGCGCGCGCGTCCCGGAAGAGCCACGGATTGCCGAAGGCGCCCCGCCCGACCATGACGCCGGCCGCGCCGGTGTGGTCGCGGAGGCGCACCACGTCCTCGGCGGTCTGGACGTCCCCGTTGCCGATGACCGGAATGTCCAGCGCCTCGACCACCCGCGCGATTTCGTCCCAGTCGGCCTTGCCCGAGTACATCTGCGTGCGAGTCCGCGCGTGCAGCGTGAACGCCCGGGCGCCCGCGTCCTGCATCCGCAGCGCGATGCCCACCGGATCGCGCAACTCGTCGTTCCAGCCGCTCCGCGTCTTGACGGTCACGGGGAGGTGCGTGGCCTGCACGCAGGCGCGGATGATGTCGGTCACGAGCCCGAGATCCCGAAGGCACCCCGACCCGCCGTTCCGCTGCACCACCTTCTTGACCGGGCAGCCGAAGTTGATGTCGATGAACTCCGGCCGGTACACCTCGGTGATCAGCGCGGTGGCCTCGGCCATCGCGGCGGGAACGGCGCCGTAGATCTGGATCCCGATCGGCCGTTCGCACTCCTCGAACTCCGCCCCCTCGAGGGTGTTCCGGATCCGGCGCCGGATGGCTTCGGACGACAGGAACTCCGACAGCACGACGTCGGCGCCCAACCGCCGGCAGATCTGCCGGAACGGGGGCTCCGAGACCCCGGCCATGGGCGCCAGGATCAGGGCGAAGTCGTGGGGGGAGGGATAGGGAAGCCGCATGCCCAAAAATACGGCCTAGGGCTAAAGCGAGCAATGATAGGGATTTGACACGCGTTCTGGGCGGCAGTTAGGTTCCGCCCCATGCTGCTCCGAGAGTTCTTCTCTGCCGATGCCATCCGACTGCCGCTCCGCGCCACCACCAGGGACGAGGTCCTCGCGGAAATGGTGGGCCTCCTGGCCACCGACGACAAGTCAAGCGACACCCTCCTCAAGATGCTCAAGCGCCGCGAGTCCCTGGGCTCCACCGGAGTCGGCCGTGGCGTGGCCGTTCCACACTGTCGCTCGCTCGTGGTCAACCGGCTGCGACTGGCCTATGGGTACTCTCCCCACGGCATCCCGTTCGATGCGACCGACGACCTGCCGGTGCACCACGTGTTCCTGATCGTGGCCCCGCCCAACGAAATGTCCAACCAGTACCTCCCGACCCTCGGCAAGATCGCCCAGCTGGCCAAGGAACCCGGCGTGCCGGACCTGCTCGCCCGCCTGACGACGCCCGACGAGTTCTTCCAGCTGCTGGCCGAAAAGGGATTCTGAGGCACCGCTTGACCTTCGCTTGACCCCCCGCCGGCACCCTTCATCCAACGATGGAGGGCGCCATGACCGACTCGACACGACCGCTCGATTTTCAACTGCCCGACCGCCGCCAGGCCATCCGACTCATGGCAGGGGGCATCGCCGCGCTCGCGGCCGGCGCATGCACTCCGGCGACCATCATCCTCCAGAACTACCCCGAGCAATACCGGAGCGGCACCGCTGCCACCCGCCGGGCACTGCAGGCCTTCACCGCCACCGTC
>DAOMFQ010000139.1:0-6419 GCA_035429905.1 Gemmatimonadales bacterium | reverse complement strand
TCCCGCGCGGCCACCCGTCCCGCCACATGGTAGACCACGTCGGCGCCCTCGGACGCCCGGCGCAGCGCGTCGAGCGCGTCCAGGTCGCCCTCGACGAGCCGGACCCCGGCCCGCCCGAGTGCCGCCGCCTTCGCGGGCGACCGGACCAGCGCGGTGACGTCGTCGCCCCGGCGGCGCAGCGCGTCGATGAGGTGGCTGCCGACGAAGCCGGTGCCGCCGGTGACGAGCGCCCTCACAGCGGCCGGTCGTACATCCGGAGCGTCTTGTAGACGACGAAGCCCATCTTGGAGAGGCCCAGGTTCATGGCGGGATTGTCCTCGAGGATCCAGCCCCCTTCGCCCCAGTAGATCCCGTGCTCCGCCGCCTTGGTCCAGACCGCGTGATAGAGCACCGAGTCGAGGCCCCGGCCGCGGAACTCCGGCACCACGCCGAGCAGGGGAATGCGGGCGCGGCGGATGGTCTCCCGCTTGAGCGCCCACAGCAGGCGCACGAGCAGGAGGGGCGTCAGCCGGCCCTGCCGGTTGGTGCGGAAGACCACGTTGAAGTCGGGAATGGCCAGCGAAAACCCGACCGGCACGCCGTCCTTCTCCGCAAAGGTGATGAGGTCGGCGACGATGACCGGCTTGAATTGCTCGGCCAGGTGGTCGATCTCGTGGTCGGTCATCGGCACGAAGCCCCAGTTCTTTTCCCACGAGCGGTTGTAGAGCGCCTTGACCAGCTCGATCTCCTCGTGGAACCGCTTCATGTTGATCGGCCGCAGCGTGACGCCCATGCGGGTCTTCATCAACTCCACCGCGCGCGTCAGCCGTTCGTGCACCGGCTTGTAGGCCCGCATGGTGAGGTCGCCGCCCTGGTACACCAGCAGGTCCTTGGCCTTCGCGAAGCCGGCGTGGTCGAGGAGCAGGGCGTAGTAGGGCGGGTTGTGCGGCATCATGATGGTCGGCGGCGTATCGAAGCCGTCGATCAGGAGCCCGCACTCGTCATTCACGGAAAAGGAGGCGGGCCCGCGCATCGTGTCGAAGCCGCGGGCGCGGAGCCAGGCGGAGGCGGCGTCGAACAGCGCATCCGCGATGATCTGGTCGTTTTCGCACTCGAAGAACCCGAAGAAGCCGACGCGGTCGCCGTGGATCTGGTTGTGGAGGGTGTTGACGACGGCGGCGATGCGGCCGACGACGGCGCCGGCGCGGGTGGCGAGGAAATACTGGGCCTCGCCGTGTTCGAAGAAGGGGTTCTTGCGGCGGTCGAGCATGGCGCGGACATCGCGCCGGAGCGGCGGAACCCAGCAGAGATCCGCCGCATGGAGCCGGTAGGGCAGCGCGATGAAGGCGTCGAGCTCGGGGCCGGTCTCGACCGGCCGGACCTGCAGGGCTCCGTTCAGATGACGCCGAGCTCGCGACCGATCTTCGCGAACGCCTCCAGCGAAAAATCGATCTGGTCGAAGGTGTGGGTGGCCATGACGCTGGTGCGGATCCGGCACTGCGCCGGGGGCACGGCCGGCGGCGCCACCGGGTTGGTGAACACGCCGGCTTCGAACAGCTTGCGCCACATGATGAAGGTCGTGTCGAGCGGGCCGATCAGCACCGGGACGATCGGCGTCTCGGTGGGGCCGATGTCGAAGCCGAGCTGGCGGAAGCCCTCCTGGAGGCGCCGGGCGTTGGCCCAGAGGGACTCCCGGCGCTCCGGTTCCTGCTGCATGACCTCGAGGGCCGCGAGCACGCCGGCGGTGTTGGCCGGGGGCAGCGAGGCGGTGAAGATCAATGGGCGGCAGTGGTGGCGGAGGTAGTTGATGACACTCCGGTTGGCGGCGACGAAGCCGCCAATCGAGGCCAGCGACTTCGAGAAGGTGCCGGCGATGATGTCCACCTCGTCGGTCAGGCCGAAGTGGGCGGCGGTGCCGTCGCCCCGGGGGCCGAGGACGCCCAGGGAGTGGGCGTCGTCGATGGCCAGCGCGGCACCGTTTCGCCGGGCCAGCTGCACCAGGGCGGGGATCTCGGCGATGTCGCCTTCCATGGAGTACACGCCGTCCACGATGATCATCATGCCGCGGCCGGCGGCGGCGTCGGGCGCCATCTTGCGCTCGAGCTGGGCCAGGTTGCCGTGGTTGAACCGCGTGGTGGTGCCGTAGGACATCTTGGCGCCGTCCACGATGGAAGCATGGTCGAGCTTGTCGAGGTAGACGACGTCGTCCTTCCCGACCAGCGCCGAGATGAGGCCGAGGTTCGCGTTGTAGCCGGTCGAGAAGACCAGGCAGTCTTCCTTGCCGACGAACTCGGCCAGGGCGGCCTCGAGCTGGCCGTGGAGGTCGAGGGTGCCGTTGAGGAAGCGGCTGCCGGTGCAGCCGGAGCCATAGCGGTGCAGGGCGCGAGAGGCGGCCTCGAGCACCTTGGGGTGGTGGGTCAGGCCGAGGTAGTTGTTGGACCCGAGCATGATCCGCTTCTGCCCTTCAATGACCACCACGGTGTCTTCCGACTCCGAGATGGGCTTGAAGTACGGGTACAGCCCCGCCGCCTTGATTTCGTCGACCTGCGTGTAGTCGCGGCACTTGTCGAACAGCGCGACGTGCGGAATGGTCTGGGTAGCCACGATGCCTCGGGCGGTCTGAATGGTCCGGGGACAACCCCCATCGCTATGTAACAGAACGGCTTAAACTACAAAATCGGGCGGCCCGGCACAAGCCGACCACCCCTGCCGCCCCACGGCCCCTCCGCGCCACTCCCGTGTGGCAACACGCGTCCCCCTCCCCCCAGGGCCGATCCCGGGCGGTCAGGAGACCCCGAGGCTTGGATTCGGGGGCCTCCCCGGCTATTTTCGGCCTCCCCCGTGGCCCTTTCTTGGAGCATGTCCATTGAGGTTTTCTTCCGTAATCCCGTCCCTCGTCGGGACGGCGATGCTGATGCTTGCGGTCATTCCGCAGGCTGACGCGCAGACCCCGCGCCCGCGCGTGGGGCAGTTCGAGATTCCAGGGAAGGACTTCCGGTCCAACGGCGCCTGGCGCCAGCGCACCAACGCCATCCGGGCCCAGCGCCAGGCGATGCTCGCCGCCGGCCGTTTCGGCGCGATGAACGTCCGCGCGTCCGGCGCCGCCGGGACCGTCGTCACGGGCGACTTCAACCTCCCCGTGGTGCCGATCCGGTTCGCCAATACCGATACCACCGCGCTGTTCACGCCGGCCGAGTACAGTGACGTGCTCTTTGCGAGCGCGCCCACGGCGCATCCGTACAGCGTCAAGACCTATTACGAGCAGCTGTCGAACGGGAACATCACCATCGACGGGGTCGTCTTCCCGTGGGTCCGGGTGGATTCGACCGATGCGTACTACGAGAACGGCTGCAACGGCGTCTTCTGCCCGGACCTGAGCCGCTTCGGCTCGATGCTCATCCAGGCGCTGGCCACGGTGTCGAACCGGGCCGACTCGTTGACGGTCTGGGCGCAGTTCGACAACGACGGACCCGACGGCGTTCCCAATTCCGGCGATGACGACGGCGTGGTCGACTTCGTCACGTTCCTGCAGCCCGAGGTCGATGGCGCCTGCGGCACCCAGCACATCTGGGCGCACCGCTGGTACATCCCCGGCGTGAACAACGGCTCGCCGTACGTGACCAAGACGAACAAGGCTGGCGGCGGGAAGATCATCATCAGCGACTACATCATCCAGAGCGGGGTCGGCGGCAACGGCGCCTGTACCGACGGGCAGATCATGCCAATCGGCACCGTGGCGCACGAGACCGGGCACGCGTTCGGCCTCCCGGACCTGTACGACACGTCCAATAACACGGAAGGGATCGGCGAGTTCGGGCTGATGGGCTCCGGCAACTACACCCGCCCCTACAGCCCGTCGCGCATGGAGGGGTGGTCGCTGCTCGAACTCGGCTGGGTCAAGGTGGACACGCTCAAGACCACCGGCACCATCACCCTGAACCCGGTGGCCACCTCGGACAGCGTGCGCATCCTGCCGACGCAAACGCCAGGCGAGTACTTCCTCTTCGAGAACCGGGCCAACATCGAGAGTGATACGGCCCAGATGAACCCCGCCTGGGCCTCGAGCCACCGCAAGTCGCCCGGGCTGTACGTCTGGCACATCGACCAGGCCCGGATCAACGGCGGCGCGCCCACCAACCAGATCAACACCGGGGCCGTCCAGGGCGTGGCGCTGGTGCAGGCCGACGGCCTGAACAACCTCCGGTCGAGCGGGTCCGCGGGCAACCGCGGCGACGTCGGCGACGCCTACCCCGGCTCGACGAACAAGACCGTGCTCGACGGCACCACCAACCCCGGCCTCACCACGAACGCCAACCGGGTCGTGGCGGGCCGGATCGACTCGATCCGCATCGTCGGCAACACGGTGCTCTTCCGGTACCGGGTGGAAAATCTCCTGCAGGTCTCCAAGTTCGGCACTGGTACCGGGACGATTCAGGTTTCGGAGCCCGGGAATCCGGCGACGGGCATCAGCATCGCGCCCGGCGCCGTCGTGAACGTCACCGCCGTGCCCAACGCCGGCCACCGCTTTGCCGGATGGACCGGCGACACCACGACCACCGACTCGGCGCTGGTGGTCACCATGAACCGGAACTGGACGCTCACCGCCCAGTTCACGTACACGGCGCCCTTCAGCACCGTCGCCGCGGCCAATGACCTCCTCGGCGTGCCGTCGCTGTCGGCCGCGCAGCGGACCATTCTCGACGACGACGGCAACAACAACGGCGTCTACGACCTTGGCGACTTCCTCGCGTGGGTCACCGTGTCCGGCCAGGGGGCGCCGCCCGCGCTGATGGCCCGCCTCATTGCCGCGGCCGACGTACAGACCGCCCCGACCCCGGCCGCGAACACACCCAAGGGAGTGACCCCATGACCTCGACCTTTTCCCGGGGCACCGCCCTCGTCCTCGCGCTGGTCGCCCTCGGCTGCAGCGGCGGCGGCGACAACAACGACAACAATCCGGCGGGGCCGGTGGCCGGCCCCCTCCGGGTCGTCCTCACCAGCCCCAACACCGACGACGGCGCCGTGATGTTCCAGGTGACCGGCGCGGTGGACTCGGTGGTCGTGCCGGCCGGCCTGACGCTGTACCAGAGCGTGCCCGGCTCCAACGTCATCCGCGCGATCGTCACCGGCGACCTCGCCAGCGGCGATAACCTGCTGACGCTCTACGTGGCGGATGTCGGCCTGGCCTCGGGCTATTCGACGCAGGTCCTGCAGGTGGCGGCCCAGGGCACCTACGCCCAGCGCCCCACCGGCGCCTATTCGCTGACGGTCCAGAAGTAAAGTAGGGACGCACCGCGGTGCGTCCCCACTCGCCTTGACGCCACCCGGGGGAGTGCCGTTAGTTCAGGCACTCCTCACCGGGTCGGCCCAGTGCAGTACACTCTCCTGATCAACGGCCACTCCACGCAGGTGGAAGCCGACCCCGATACTCCGCTCCTCTGGGTCCTCCGCGACCATCTCAACCTGACCGGCACCAAGTTCGGCTGCGGGGTCGGCCAGTGCGGCGCCTGCACCGTGCACCTCGACGGCGAAGCCGCGCGCTCCTGCCAATGGCTCGTCAAGGACATCGGCACCCGGGCCATCACCACCATCGAAGGCCTCTCCCCCGACGGCAGCCACCCGGTGCAGCGGGCCTGGGTCCGTGAGCAGGTGCCGCAGTGCGGCTACTGCCAGGTCGGGCAGATCATGTCCGCGGCGGCGCTGCTCGCCCGGACGCCCCACCCGACCGACGCCGACATCGACGCCGGGATGGACGGCAACATCTGCCGGTGCGGCACCTATCAGCGAATCCGGCGTGCCATTCATGTCGCCGCGGGAGACCCGTCGTGACGGTTTCCCGCCGGGATTTCGTGCGGGCCGTCGCCGCCAGCGGCGCCGGGCTCACCCTCGCCGTGTACTTCCATGGCTGTGCCGACGGGGCCCACGGGCCTGATGGCGCCCTCGCCCCGAACGCCTTCCTCCGGCTCATGCCGGATGGAAGCGTGACGGTAATCGTCGGGCGAGTGGAGATGGGGCAGGGCGCGACCACGGGGCTCGCGATGATTCTCGCCGAGGAACTCGACTGCGACTGGCACCGCGTCTCGGTGGAACAGGCCCACCCCGATGCCGCCTTCCGCAACCCGCTCTTCTGGAACCTGCAGGTGACCGGCATCAGCACCAGCATCCGGCAGGGTTGGCGGCCGGTGCGGGTGGCCGGCGCGACCGCGCGTGCCATGCTGGTCGCGGCCGCGGCCGGTCGGTGGGGAGTCACCGCGGCGTCGTGCCGGACGGACCAGGGAACGGTGTATCACGACCCGACAGGGCGCTCCCTCGAGTACGGCGTACTCGTTGCGGAAGCGGCCGCCCTGCCGGTGCCGCGGGAGGCGCCCCTCAAGGCTCCCCGCGACTTCCGCCTCGTGGGCCGGCGGCTCGATCGGCTGGACGGCGAGCCGAAAGTGCGG
>DAOMFQ010000138.1:0-6425 GCA_035429905.1 Gemmatimonadales bacterium | reverse complement strand
CAACATCGGCGGGTTCCTCGCGATGAACGACACCGAGGCGGCGCGAAAGGCGCGCAACCTCCTGATCCTGACCGAAGGCTTCCCCACCTACGGCGGGCTGGCCGGTTACGACATGGACGCGATCGCGGTGGGGCTGGAAGAGGTGCTCGACGAGGACTATCTCCGCTACCGGATCCGTTCCACGGCGTACCTGGCGGAGAAGGCCGAGGCGGCGGGCGTGCCCACCGTGCGCCCGCCGGGCGGGCACGCGGTGTACCTCGACGCCAAGGCGCTGCTGCCTCACATCCCGGCGTCGGGCTTCCCGGCGCAGGCGCTGGCCATCGAACTCTACCGGTCGGGGGGCGTGCGGGGGGTGGAGATCGGCTCGGTCATGTTCGGCACGCGACACAAGGACGGCACCGAGACGCCGGCCGCGATGGAGCTGGTGCGGCTGGCGATTCCGCGCCGCACCTATACCCAGAGCCACATCGACTTCGTAGGCGAGGTCATCGGCGAGGTCGCGAACCGCCGCAACGCGATCCGCGGACTCCGCATCGTGGATCAGGCGCCCTGGCTCCGCCACTTCACGGCCAGGTTTGCTTTCGTCTAGGTGTCCACGCGGTGGGCCAGCCGCTTCCGCACGATCCGGAGCGCGTCCTCGCGCTCCGCGGGCGAGAGCTGCAGCCGCGGCGCCCGGACCGCCTCGCTCCCCATCCCCACCTCGGCCTGCACCAGCTTGATGAGCTGGACGAACTTGGGCACGGTATCGAACTGGAGCAGCGGCAGGAACCAGGCGTAGAGGGTCATCGCCGAGTCCATTCGACCGGCCTTGGCCAAATTGAAGAGCTCCACCGACTCCGCCGGCAGTGCGTTCACCAGCCCCGCCACCCAGCCGTCGGCCCCGACCCGCACCGCCTCCAGGATCATGTCGTCCAATCCCGCGAACAGCGCGAGCCGGTCGCCGAGCAGTGCGCGGACGGCCGTGACCCGCCGCACGTCGCCGCTCGACTCCTTCACCGCGTGCACGTTGCGGTGCTTGTGGGCCAGTTCGCCCACCTGTTCCGCCGAGAGGTCGGTGCCGTAGGCGATCGGGTTGTTGTACAGCATGCAGGAGAGGGGCGTGGCGTCGAGCACCGAGGAGAAGTGCGCCTCCGTCTCCCGCCAGTCACCGCGGTACACGTAGGGCGGCAGCACCATCAGGCCGTCGCAGCCTGCGGCGGCGGCCGCCTTCGCCAGCGATACACATTCCCCGGTGGCGAGCCCGCTGATCGAGGCCACGAGCGGCACCCGGCCTGCCGTCGCCGCCCGGCACACCTCCAGGACCCGCACCTTTTCGTCGAACGAGAGCGTAGCGCCCTCCCCGAGCGAGCCGAGCGCCACGATGCCCCGACAATCGGCGTCGAGCAGCCAGGCGACGTGCCGCGCCAGGAACGGCTCATCCACCGCCCCGTCGGGACGGAACGGGGTCGTGATGGCGGGGAAGACGCCGGCCCAGTCGGACTGCTTCATTCGGGCACTCCTTGAGATTCGTCGTGCGACGCGGTGAGCCCGGCCAGGACGCCGAGCGAGGTGGGAACGAGTGGAACGCGCACGGTGTCCGCCTCGACCCCGAAGAGGTGGTGGAGCGCCGGGCCGCACACCCGGCCCTGGCAGGCGCCCATGCCCGCGCGCGTGGCCAGCTTGGCCTGCCGGGCGCTCCATTCTGGCTTGAGCGCCGCCAGACGAATGTCTTCACACCGGCACACGATGGTACCGGGCTCGACACGCTCTCGCAATTCCGGTCGCAGCCGGAAGGCGACGGCCGCCTGTTCGGCGAAACGCCGGTGCCTCGCCCGCTCCGCCAGTAATCGCTTCGTTGCCCCGCTGCCCTCCTGCCCCACTGCCGCAAGGCCGGCGATGCTCCCCTCCACGAGGGCGGCCTCGACACCGGTGTTGCCGGTCGGCTCGCCCGCTGCGTACACGGAGGGAAGACTGGTTCGCTGCCGATCGTCGACCACCACGCAGCCGCCCTGCACCTCACAGCCGACGAGGCGCGCCAGTTCCAGCGACGGCGTGAGCCCCGAGGCGGTGCAGAGCAGGTCGACCGGCTCAATCCAGGCGCTCTGTCCGCTCGCATAGGTGACCCGCAGTTCGCCGGCCACCGCATCCACCCGTCGGACCCAGGTGCCCCAGCGGTAGCGGACGGTCGGAAACGCCGCGCGATACGCCGCGGCCTGCAGCAGGCGGCCCGGGGTCCGCCAGAGCGAGGCGGCGAAGCGGCGGACCGCCTCCGGCGGCGCTTGTTCCGCCACCATCCGGAGGTCGGCACCTGCCCGGGACAGCGCGGCCGCCACCGGGAGCAGCAGCGGCCCCGTCCCCGCGACGGCCACCCGCTTCCCACGCACATCCAGCCCCGCCTTGAGGAGCGCCTGGGCGCCGCCGACGCCGAAGACGCCCGGCAGCGTCCACCCGGGAAAGGGCAAGAAGAGCTCCTGCGCTCCGGTCGCCAGGATGATCGCGCCGGCCTCCACGCGGAGGCCGCGGCCCCGCCATTCGACGCCGAGCCGCCCTGGTTCGGCGTCCACCACGGCGGCGCCCGACACCAGGGTGGCGCCACAGCGGTCGAGGCGCTCGAGCCAGCGGCGGGCCACCGCCGGCAGCGCAGAGCGCTCGGTGTGCCGCCAGATCTGCCCGCCGGGCTGTGGGGCCGCATCGAGGACGACGACCTGGCTGCCCGCGCCCGCGGCATGAATGGCGGCGGCGATGCCGGCCGGCCCGGCACCCACAATCGCCACATCCGCTCGCATCGAGGTGCCCGGCGCCTCACTCACCGAGCACCACCGTCATGCCGTCGCGCACCGGCTCCAGGCAGGAGCGTCGGCCCCGCGCGCCATCAATGGTGACCCGGCACTCGAAACAGGTGCCCATGCCGCACACCGGCCCGCGCGGCTCGCCGCCGACGGAATTCCGGAACGCAGGGTACCCCGCGTTGAGCAGGGCCGCGGCCAGGCTGGTGCCCTCCGGCACGCGGTGCTCCGTACCGTTGATCGAGATTCGAATCGTCGCAGTCATGCGCTACCCCTCACCCCCCGCCCCCTCTCCCTCCGGGAGAGGGGGAACCGCGGCGTCCGCCAACACACGATCCGGCGCGAAGGGCGCCGGATCGATGCCAGTCGGATGGCCGAGGATGAGGTCGGCCAGGAGTGCTCCCGTGCCGAGGGCGGTGGTGATGCCGAGCCCCTCGTGGCCGGCGGCGATCCAGAGCCCGTCCACGGCAGGCCAGGCGCCGACGAGCGGCAGCTTGTCCGGCGTGGCGGGCCGGAACCCGGTCCAGGTGCGGAGCGCGGGGATCCTCGCGAGCCCCGGCATGAATCGAAGCGCCCGCTCCAGCATGCGCGAAAGCAGGGCCCTGTTGAGGGAGGCGTCCCACCCGACCAACTCGCGCGAGGAACCGATCAGCAGCTGGCCGGTGACCCGCGGCTGGACGTTGAAGGCCACCGACGCGGCCGACATGGTGTGGGCGCTCTGCAGGTAGCCGAGCTCCACCACCTGGTGGCGACAGAAGCCGGGCGCCCTCTCGGTGATCACGAGATGCCCCTTTCGGGGCACGACGGGCAGGCCGGGCGTGAGCCGCGCGGCGCCCGCGCCCGCCGCGTTGATCACCACGCCGGCGTCCAGGCGCCCGGCGGTCGTCACGACCGCACGCGGGAGGACGGCGTCCACGCGGACGCCTTCCCGGAGGACTGCACCGGCGACCTTCGCTTCGTCGAGCAACCAGCGGGCGACGGCCGGCGGATAGACGACGGCGTCCGACGGGACGCGGAGCCCTCCGGCAAGCCCGCGGCGAAGCATCGGCTCCGCTTCCCCGAGCGCGGCGGCGTCCAGCAGTTCGGTCCGAACGCCTCGGCCCTCGAAGTACGCCTGCTTGCCGCGCGCCGCCTCGAGCTGGGCCTCGTCTTCCGCGACCCAGAGTGTGCCGCATCGCTGGAACTCCGCAGCGGGCGGCAATGAAGCCACCAGGTCGTCGAGCAGTCGCGCGGAGTACGAGGTCAGGGCGAACTGCGCGTCGCTGTCGTCCATCACGACGATGTGCCCCATGCCGGCGGCGGTCGTTCCACCTCCGGCGAACGCCTCGTCCACCACCGTGACCCGCAGCCCGTGGCGGCTCAGGGCGTGGGCGCAGGCGGCCCCGACAATGCCGGCACCGACGACGATCGCATCGGGCCGGCTGGTCATCCTGTGGCGGTGAATCCCGCGCGGAAGGGGTCGGCGGGGTCGAAGAGCAGCGTGGACTCCCCGGTAACGTGCGCCGTGCCGCGGATGCAGGGGGTCAGCTTGCCGTCCTGCTGCTCCAGCCAGCCGGTGAAGAGGCTGCCGGTGATGCTCTCCTGCCGCCACTGGGCCCCGACGGCCAGCGCACCGCGGGCGTGGAGCGCGGCCATGCGCGCGGAGGTGCCGGTGCCGCAGGGCGATCGGTCATATGCCCCACCCGGACAGAGCACGAAATTCCTGGAGTCGGCGTCCGGCCGCCCTGGCGACGCAGATAGTTCGACGTGGTCGATCGCCGCGCCCCCCGCACCGGTAATCCCCTGCGCGTGCAGGGCATCCATGATGGCCCGCGTGAGTCGCGTGAGCTCGTCGACGTGCGACAGGGCGACCGGCACCGCATCCAGGTGGGTGATGAAGAACCAGTTCCCGCCGTAGGCCACGTCGCCCAGCACCGTCCCGACGCCTGGCACCTCGACCGCCACGTCCAGTGCGTGGCAGTACGAGGGCACGTTGCGGATGGTGACCGCGCCGTCCGCGTCGAGCACTGCCGACACCGGGCCGACCGGCGTGTCGAGCGACACCCGTCCCGTGGAGATGCGCCCGAGGTGCTCGAGCGTACGGATGACGCCGATCGTGCCGTGCCCGCACATGCCGAGGTAGCCGACGTTGTTGAAGAAGATGACGCCTGCCGTGGCGTCCGGCGTCACGGGAGGCGTCAGGAGCGCCCCCACCATCGCGTCGTGCCCGCGCGGCTCGCACACCACCGCGCTCCGCAGGTGGTCCGCGTGCGCCGCCAGCGCGTCGCGCCGCTCGGCCATGGTGGCTCCCGCCGGCTGCCGCCACCCCTCCACCACCACGCGCGTCGGCTCGCCCTCGGTGTGGGAATCCACCACGCGGATCGACGGGGGAAACGCCGGGGTCGTCATGCGGGATGCACCTGGACCGTCTTGGTCTCGGTGTAGAACTCCCGCGCGGCGGACCCCTGCTCGCGGCTGCCCGAGCTCGAGCCCTTCATGCCGCCGAAGGGGGCGTGCGGATCCACGCCCGTGGTGTCCCCGTTGATGCGGACCAGCCCCACGTCGATCTGCTGGATGTACCGGAGCGCCGCTCCGATGTCCTTCGTAAAGAGCGACGCGCTGAGTCCGAACCGGGACTGGTTGGCGACTGTGAGCGCCTCGTCCAGGCCGTCCACGCTCAGCACCGCGAGCACGGGGCCGAACAGCTCTTCCTGGGCGAGCGGCGCGCCCGGATCGACACCCCGGACGATGGTCGGCGTCACGAAGAACCCGTGCTCGAACCCCGCGTCCTGTCCCGCCCCGCCGCCGGAAATGACTTCGCCTTTCGCCGCCGACAGCGCGGACCGGATGCGGTCGCGCGACGCGGCGCTGATGACAGGCCCCACGACCGCCGCCGGGTCGGTGACCGGGCCGAGGATGAGGCCGTCCACTTGCGCACGCAGCTTGTCGAGGAAGGTGCCTTCCACCTGGCGGGCGACCACCGCACGGCTGGTGGCGGTGCATTTCTGCCCGGCATAGCGCATGGCGCCGGCGGCGGTCAGTCGGGCGGCCAGGTCCAGGTCCGCATCGGGCATCACGAGCACCACGTTCTTGCCGCCCATTTCGGTCTGGAAGCGGATGTTGCGTTCGGCCGCGATGGCGGCCACCCGTGCGCCGACGGCAGCCGAGCCGGTGAAGCTCACGCCTCGCACCTCCGGGGCACGAAGAAGGGCCTCGCCCACCGCTGGGCCGCCGCCGAGGAGCACGTTGAGTACCCCGGCCGGGAGCCCGGCGGCTTGAGCCGTCTCGGCCAGGAGGAGGGCCACCCGCGGGGCCAGTTCCGAGGGCTTGAGGACGACGGTATTGCCGAATGCAAGCGCCGGCGCAGCCTTCCAGAGCGGAATGGCGGCCGGAAAGTTCCACGGCGTGATGAGCGCCACGACGCCAAGCGGCTCCCGGAGCGTGAACTGCAGCGCGCCGGCTGCCTGGGGAGGCACCACTTCTCCCACAGCGCGCACCGCATCGCCGGCGTAGTAGCGGAGAATCACGACGCACCGCCCGACCTCGCCACGCGCCTCGGCGATCGGCTTGCCGACCTCGCGGGCCATGACCTGCGCGATTTCCTCGGCGCGGGCCTCGATGGCGCCCGCCCAGCGGTGCAGGTGCTCGGCGCGCGCGGCTGCGCCGACGCCACCTGGGTTT
>DAOMFQ010000137.1:0-6481 GCA_035429905.1 Gemmatimonadales bacterium | reverse complement strand
GTACCGTGTCAGCCAACCTATTCCCTGGAGGCTGTGCGTGCTACCCGATCCCCTGCATCCCGCTATCGTGCATTTTCCGATCGTCCTGATGGCATTCCTCCCACTCGCCGCACTCGGCGCGCTCTGGGCGCTCCGACGGGGCGCGGTTCCGCTCCGCGCGTGGGTCGTCCCGGTGGCCATGGCGGGGGCGCTCACCCTCAGCGCCTGGGCTGCGCTGCAGACCGGCGAGTCCCAGGAGGAACGAGCCGAAGATGTCGTGGGTGAGGCGCGACTAGGCACCCACGAGGAAGCCGGAGAGCGGTTCCTGATCTTCTCCGGCATCGTGTTCGCCCTCAGCGCGGCGGGCCTGCTCCGGGGCACCGCGGGGCGGGGAGCCAGGGCCGTCGCCACGGTTGCCACATTCGGACTGTTGGTGGCCGGGTATCAGGTGGGGCACTCCGGCGGGCAACTGGTCTATGGTGATGGCACCGCACCGGGCGTCTCGCAGTTGACCTCGGCGGGAGGCGGGGAAGGCGGCGAGACCCGCGGAGAGCCGGGCAAGGAGGCCGACGACGACTGAGGGCGGAGCTCCGCCCTACCGCCGCACCAGCCCCACGACGGACCCGGTGTTGCAATCGATCCGGAGAAGCCTGCCGTCCGGGATGCCGTAGGAGCCGCTGGGGGCCAGGTAGTCTCCGAGGCCGCTCTCGGACCGGATCAGGATGATCTGGATGTCCTTGGCCGGGTCCTTCAGGGGGCTCAGGCAGCCGTCGCCGGCCATGGTATCCGCCGGCGCGATCAGCTTGGCCACATCGAGCGGCAGGAAGCGTGAGGGGGCGGTCACGGGCGGGGGCGAAGCGACCGCGCCCATGCTGCCGCTACCGCCCATTGAGCAGGCGGCGACGGCGGGGCCGAGGAGCAGCGCGCCGAGGAGGGCGCCGCGAGTGCGCGGGGTCTGCATCCTGGACTCCTCGATGGAGGGTGGACTGGGGGCTAGCCCTGGCCGGGCAGCCGGTCCTGCTCGCGCCGCTGGGCCAGGAGTCGCTCGGTGAAGTCGAGCCGTTCGTGCACGTCCGCCAGTTCGTGGCGCACCTGCTCGATCTCGCCGCGCATCTGCTCGAGCTCCGCCATCGATCCGTCGGGCAGGACGCCGGCGCGGACCTTGGCCTCCTCGAGGTTTGTTTTGACGATCTTGATGATCCCGTTCATGACGATCGCCGAAATGGGGATCAGCATGGCGAAGATGGGGATCAGCAGCGCCATCGTCTGTCGGTCCATGAACGGTCATCGCCTCAAGGGAAGGGGCGGTCGATCGACGGAGCCTGGGGCGCGAAGAACCGCGGCCCGGACTCGGTGACATAGAGGCAATCTTCCAGCCGGATCCCGAACTCACCGTAGATCGAAATGGTGGGCTCGTCGCTGAAGCACATGCCGGGCTGGATCACGACGGTGCTTCCCTTGACGAAGTTGGGAGCCTCGTGGCCGTCCATCCCGATGCCGTGCCCGGTACGATGCGGGAGGCCCGGGACGGCGTAGCCGGGCCCGAAGCCGGCGTCGGTGATGACCTTCCGCGCGGCGGCGTCCACCGACCCGCAGGTGGCGCCCGGCTGGGCGGCGGCGAACGCCGCGTCCTGGGCCCGGCGCTCGAGGTTCCAGATGTCCGTTTGCCGCGCGGTGGGCTTGCCGAACACCGTCGTGCGGGTGATGTCCGACTGGTATCCCTGCACGCTGCACCCGGCATCGAGCAGGACGATGTCGCCCTCCTGCAGCTGCTGCGGGCGTCTCGTCCCGTGCGGAAACGCCGACGCGGTGCCGAAACCCACCAGTGCCCAGGGTTCCGACCCGCCGAGCCGGCTCATCGCGTCCGTCATGTTCTCGGAGAGCTCGTACTGGCTCATGCCCTCGTGCATCGTGGCGAAGGCCGCGCCGAAGGCGGCCACGGTCATGTCGCTCGCGCGTTGCATGAGCGCCAGCTCCGCCGCGGACTTGATCGAGCGGCAGCCGACCGTGACCGGGTCGGCGTTGAGGTAGTTCGCGGCCGGCGCCTCGCGGCGCACCCCGTCCGAGACGAAGAATCGGGTCTCCGCCTCCACACCGATGGTGCCGGTGGCCAGGCCCCGGTCGCGCAGGATGCCTGCGATGGCGGCGTAGGGGCTCTCATCCTCCTGCCACACCCGCACCTCGGCGTCGGCGGGGGTGATCTCCCGGGCGCGCGCCTCCTCAAACGCAGGCGAGACGAACGCCATCTCGCCCCGTGCCGGGATCACCGCCACGAAGGGGCGCTCCGACTGCCCCCAGCGGACGCCCGTGAAGTACGAGAGGTTGGTGCCCGGCTCCATGATCACCGCCTGGATGCCGGTCTGGGCCATCAATTGCCGGGCCCGCTCCACGCGCTGCGCGCGCTCGCCCGCGGAAATCGGGACGATCCCCTCCCGCATCGGCTTGAGGGCCTGGATCTGCGGAGGGAGGTTGCACGGATCGACGGCCGGTTCCACGGTGGCCGCCTGGGCCCGTCCATCGGGCCGAAGCGCCGAGCCCGCGAGCATCCCGGCGACCAGCCCGGTGAATTGACGGCGATCGAGGGTCATGGGCCGAGGGCTCCGGGAGGGGAGGTCAGGGGAATCGGGGGATGATCACTGGGAGAATACTGCAGCGCCCGCCTCTCGGTGTCGAGGCGGGCGCGGGAGGTCAGGTGCCCTGGCGGCCCTCGTCCGAGCCCCACCAACTGTCGCGCCCACGGCGGCGCGGGCGCACGATGGCCGCCGGTTCCGGCGTCGGCACTTCCGCGCCGAAGGCGTTCTCTTCGGCCCAGGCCCGGAGGACCTCGTCGGTGACCTCCGCGGGTTGTTCGGGGTCGCGCGGCATGACCGCCCATCGCCGGCCGGCCTGCATCAGGTACCACATCTCGGGCTGGGCGTCCGCGTTGTGTCGGACGTCGGCCGGATGCGCCTCGTAGGAAACGAAATGCAACTCCCTGTTGCGGACCTTCAGGTGGCGCTGTTGAGGCTTGTAGAGCGACATGAGTCCCCCGGCAGGGATGGGCGGACGGACCGGGGGCAGGGCGAGCACGGGGCCACCACCGGCCACGAACGACGTGGCACCGATGGAAGATAACCGGATGGACGGCGAAACGGCGGCGGTCCGCGCCGGCGGGCTACGGCGCGATCGGCGCCATGGCGCCGCGCGCCTCGCGGAACGCGTGCGCCACCGCTTCCAGCCCGACCGCGACGACCAGGCCGGTGAGCAGGATGCCGGTCAGCGCGATGATGATGGCCAGCCATTTCGATTCATGCCTGGTCGGGTGGAAATCGCCGTAGCCCACCGACGTGGCGGTGATGAACGCGAAGTACATCGCGTTGGCTGTTGTCCAGCGCTCCAACCGGCCGATGCGGAGCCCGAGCCCGGTAATGATGCCCAGGAGTACCAGGACGATGGGCCAGAGATAGAAGAGGCCCTTGGAATAGATCTCGATGAAATCGAGCACGAACGTCATGGCCGGATCCGGTCTGGTGGTGGAGTTGGGGCGGACAGCGCGCCACGCTCGCGGAGCAGGGTGAGCACCTCGGCTGCGGGCAGGGCCTCCACCGTGTGGCCGTTGGCGGTGACGGTCGTGGCGGCGAAGAGCGCGTTGTCGATCGCCTCCTCGGTGGCCTCGATGACGCCGGCGAAGAGTCCGTTCATGGCGTCGTTGCCCAGCTCGGTGGAGGCGCGGAGCGCCTGGCCGGCCGGGCGGCGGACGGCGGCGTTGGTGGAGAACGCGAGGACGTAGTCGCCGGAGCCGTTGCCCGCCGTCGCCCCGGTCCGCCCCAGGCCGATCCCGGCGCGTGACGCCAGCCGTTCGAGGTTGCGGTCGGAGAGCGGCGCGTCGGTGGCGACCACGATCATGATCGACCCGGTCGGCCCCTTGGGCGCCGCCGCGCCGGATACACCGTCCCTGCCGAGCAACTGGCCGACCGGTACGCCCATGAGGATGAGCCCCGCGCTCCCCCCGAAGTTGGTCTGCACCAGCACCCCGACGGTCCAGGTGCTGTCGCCCGTGCGCACCCGGCGGGACGAAGTGCCGATGCCGCCCTTCCAGCCGAGCGTGGTGGTTCCGGTGCCGGCGCCGACGCTCCCTTCCTGGACCGGTCCGGTCCGCGCCGAGGTGAGCGCGGCCAGGACATCGTCGGCGGAAATCGGGCGCTGCCGGATGGCGTTCAGGTAGGAATCGTTGGTTTCCCCGACCACGGGATTGATGGAACGGACCTCCCCCATCCCCGGCTGCGCCAGCAGCCAGGCGGCCATCGCGTCCGCCGCCTTCCAGACACAGAGCGTGCAGGTGAGGAGGATCGGCGTCTCGAGCTCGCCCAGCTCCGCGAGCTGCGTGGTGCCCACCAGCTTGCCGAACCCGTTGATGACGAACACCGCCGCCGGCACGCGATCCTGGTAGAGGTTGCCGCCGTGTGGCAGGATGGCGGTGACGCCGGTGCGGATGGAGTCGCCCCGGATGACCGTGGTCTGCCCGACCAGCACTCCCGACACATCGGTGATCGCGTTGAGCGGCCCGGTAGGAAGGACCCCCGGCGCCACCCCGAGTGTGCGCGCGCGGGGGCGCTCCTGCGAGCAGAGGGCGGGGACGGCGAACAGGCAGGCCCATGCCGCCGCCGCCCGGCGCATCGAGCGCCGCATCAGGATTGCCCCGTGGTAATCAACGCCATCCCTGTCCCTGCCCCGGAGAGGGGAAGGGGATGGTCGGGCCCGGGCCTGGTCGGTTGCGACTCGCCCGACAGCAGGGTGGCCACCCGATCCACCGTGCGCAGGGCGGCCGCGGTGCCGAATCCAGCGGCCAGCCGCCGGACGCGGCGAAACTCCACCGCCGCGGCGCGACGGACCGCCGCTTCGAGCGCCGTCAGCGCGCGCGACCTGCCGCGCGACGACAATTCATGGGCCAGGCGATCGAGCAGGACGTGACGATCGTGCAGGCGTCCGAGCGCATCCTGGAGCGTGGCGAGGCGTGCGGCGGCACCTGCGACGCCGCGAGGATGTTCCCCGAGCGACTCCACGAGGTACCGGAGGTGCTTGACCGCCAGCCGCGCGCGATGAGCCTCGGCGGCATGATCGGGCGAGGTGGCCTCGCCGAGAGTGGCCCGGACGTCCGAGGCGGCCGCCCGAAGCAATCGGCCGGTGACGACCGCCATCGAGGGAGCCCCCCGGGTGGCATCGAGGGGGACCTTCACCTGGTACTGGCGCAATTGCTTGTCCAACTTGGTCCCCAGTCGCGGGAGCTCCCCCGCAACCAGGTCGAACGCGGCGGCAAGGGCGTCGGCGTATTCTGCCTGGATCCGTGGCCCGAGCTCCCCGGCGGCGCGTACCGCCAACGGCCCAAGTTGAATGGTCGGCTGGGCGAGCCAGCGGAGCTGGACCTCAAGGTCCCGGGCCCGGCCGGTGCGCCGGGAGAGCCGCCGCAGGCGCCGCAGCGTGCCCCGGCCGACCGTGTCGTCGAGGTCGGGATCATAGGCACGGAGCCAGGTACGGAGCCTCCGCAAGGCGACCCGGAAATCGTGCAGTGTGTCCTCGCCGGGCGGGTCTCGGCGCTCGGGCGCCGCCCCCAACGCGCGGCGGAGGCGCTCCCGGGCGACGACCCGTGCGGCGTACCGGGCCGGGCGCGCCAGCAGGTCCGGTGTCAGGACCTTCGCTCGCGGGGGAGTTGACGCCATTCGGGTCTTCCGTCCGTACGGGGATGCAACGGGAACGTCCGCCGGGGTCGTCTTGCGCAGCCCGGGGTGGTCCTGTAATTCACACCGTGCCCCGACGTGCCGGATCAGCCCGATCCGGCCTCCTTACGAGGATACCCCCCAGGAGGTCGTTCATGAAGTACGCCCTGATCGCCGCAGTGCTGTTCGGTGCCGCCGCCCCCGCTGTTGCCCAGCAAGGGGGGCCGGTGGTCGGCGCGGTGACCCCCCGCTTCGCCGAGCTGAGCGGCTACCTCATCAAGACGGCGGAGCAGGTGCCCGAAACCCTGTACGCCTACAAGCCGAATCCGGCGGTCCGCAGCCTCGGCCAGCTCATCGGGCACGTGGCGAACGCGCACTACCTGTTCTGCTCCACCGCCATGGGCGAACCGATGCCGAAGAATCCGGACTACGAGAAGGTGACCGACAAGGCCACCCTCGTGGCGGCGATGAAGGCCTCGGTGGCCTACTGCGACCGGGCCTACAAGATTTCGGACGCGGACGCCATGCAGCAGACCAAGCTCTTCGGCTCGACCGTGAGCCGCCTGGGGGTGCTGGTCTGGAACGCCACCCACGACGGCGAACACTACGGCAACCTCGTGGTCTACATGCGCATCAACGGCATCACCCCGCCGTCGAGCCAGGGCGGCAACTGACCTTCCCGCACCCATCCGGCCCTTGCCCCCCCTCTCCCGGAGGGAGAGGGGGTTGGGGGTGAGGGGTTGGCCGCCGCGCTCACCGCTTCCCGCCCCAGAGGTGCACCCAGCTCACCACGAAGGTGTCGAAATCCG
>DAOMFQ010000136.1:0-6498 GCA_035429905.1 Gemmatimonadales bacterium | reverse complement strand
CCTTCCTCCACCTCGGCGCCACCAGCGCCTTCGTGACGGACAACGCCGACCTGCTCGTCATGCACGACGGCCTCCGCCTGCTGCTTGGCCGCTTGCTCACGGTGCTCGACGCGCTGGGCGGCTTCGCCGAGCGGCACGCCGCCGAGCCCTGCCTGGCGTACACGCACTTCCAGCCGGCGCAGCTGACCACGGTCGGCAAGCGCGCCACGCTCTGGATGCAGGACTTCGGCACCGACGTCGAAGAGCTCTGCCACCGGCTCGAGACCATGCGGCTCCGCGGCTGCAAGGGCACCACCGGCACGCAGGCGTCCTTCCTGGAGCTCTTCCGCGGCGACCACGCCAAGGTGCGCGAGCTCGACCGCCGGGTGGCGGAACGGCTCGGCCTCCCGCGCACCTGGCCGGTGACCGGGCAGACCTACACCCGGAAGGCCGACAGCGCGGTGCTGGACGCGCTCAGCGGGGTGGCGCAGTCGGCCGCCAAGATGGCCGGCGACCTCCGCCTCCTGCAGCATGAGGGCGAGCTCCTTGAGCCATTCGAGGCCGAGCAGATCGGCTCCAGCGCCATGGCCTACAAGCGGAACCCGATGCGCGCGGAACGCATCAGCGGGCTCGCGCGCTTCGTGATGTCGCTCCAGGCCAACACGGCGCAGACCGCCGCGAGCCAGTGGCTCGAGCGCACCCTCGACGACAGCGCCAACCGCCGGCTCTCGCTGCCCGAGGCGTTCCTCGCCACCGACGCCATCCTGATCCTCGCCGCGAACATCGCCGGCGGGCTGGAGGTGCGGCCCGAGGTGACCAGGCGGCACGTGGCGACTCAGATGCCGTTCATGGCGACCGAGCGCTGGCTGATGCTGGGCGTCTCCGCGGGGGGCGACCGCCAGGCGCTGCACGAGGTCGTGCGCCGCCACAGCCTGGCCGTGGCCGAAGCCGTGGCGCGCGGCGAGCCCAACGATTTGATGGATCGTCTTTCCGCCGACCCCGCGTTCGGGAAGATCCCGGCCAAGGCGCTCAAGGCCGAGCTCGATCCGGCCAAGTATACCGGCCGCTCGCGCGAGCAGGTGGCCGAATTCCTGTCCGAATACGCGGAGCCGCTCGTCCGGCGCGCCCGCCCGCTGGCCCTGACCCCTGACGCCGCCGAGGTGCGGGTATGAGTGTCGTGTTCCGGAGCGAACTGCCGCTTCCCCTGCTTCGCGCCGGCAAGGTGCGCGAGGTCTATGAGGCCGGACCCGGCCACCTGCTGCTGGTGGCCAGCGACCGGGTGAGCGCCTTCGACGTGGTGATGGCCGAGCCGATCCCCGAAAAGGGACGGGTGCTGACCCAGGTGAGCGCCTTCTGGTTCGGGCTGCTCTCCGAGGTGTTCCCCTCGCACTTTGTCACCGCCAACGCCGGTGACATCATCGCGAAGCTGCCGCAACTGGCGCCGCACAAGGCGGCGCTCCGCGGGCGCTCCATGCTGGTGCGCCGCACCACGCCGGTGCCCTTCGAGTGCGTGGTGCGCGGCTACCTGTCGGGTTCGGCCTGGGCGGAGTACAAGGCGCACGGCACCCTTGCCGGCGAGCCGCTCCGCCCCGGGCTGGTGGAAAGTGACCGCCTGCAGCCGCCGCTCTTCAGCCCCGCCACCAAGGCGGAAACCGGCCACGACGAGAACGTCACCTTCCACACGATGGCCGAGGCGCTGGGCGACCACGAGGCCAGTGCGCTGCGCCAGGCGAGCTTCCGCATTTACGAAGCGGGGCGCTCGCACGCCGCCACCCGCGGGATCATCATCGCCGACACCAAGTTCGAGTTCGGCCGCGACGCCGACGGCACCCTGCGTCTCATCGACGAGGTGCTGACCCCCGACTCGTCGCGCTTCTGGCCGGCCGACCGCTACCAGGCCGGGCGTTCGCAGCCGAGCTTCGACAAGCAGCCGCTCCGCGATTACCTGGCCGCGATCAAGGCCAAGGGCGAGTGGAACGGCGAGGCGCCTCCGCCGCCGTTGCCGAAGGACGTGATCGACGCCACCAGCGCCCGGTACGTGGACGCGTACCAGCGGCTGACCGGGCATCCGCTCCCCGAGGACGGCTGATGCGCGTGGCGCGGGAAGGCTGGCCCTTCATCGCCATCGCCTGGGCGATCGAGGCGGCGCTGGTCTACTGGTGCGGCCCAGGCGCGGTCGCGCTGGCCTGGCTGCCGATCGCCGTCTGGGTGGTCGCCTTCTTCCGCGACCCGGTCCGCACCGGCCCCCGCGGCGAGAAGCTGGTCATCGCCCCCGCCGACGGGCTGGTGGTCAGCGTGCGCACCATCGACGAGCCGGCGTTTCACGGCGCCGAGGTGCAGCGGATCTCGATCTTCATGAACGTGTTCAACGTGCACGTGAACCGGTACCCGGTGGACGGTACCATCACCTGGTGCAAGTATTCCCCCGGCAAGTTCGTGAACGCAGCCGGGGAGAAGGCCTCGCTCGAGAACGAGCAGTCGTCGGTCGGCATCACGACCGCGCGGGGCAAGGTGCTGGTGCGCCAGATCGCCGGGCTGGTGGCCCGGCGCATCATCACGGATCACGGCGAGGGCGCCGTGGTCCGCCAGGGGGACCGGATGGGGCTCATCCGCTTCGGGTCGCGGGTGGACGTGTTCCTGCCGATTGGCGTCACGGTCAAGGTGGCCGAAGGCGAGCGGACCGTCGCCGGCGTCACCGTCATCGCGGAGTGGCCATGAGCGAATCTGTGCCACCCTACCAGCCGGCGCCCCGCCGCCCCGGCATCCGGCGCGCCATCGTCGTGATCCCGAGCGCGTTCACGCTGGGCAATCTCTTCTTCGGCATCTGGGCCATCGTCTACGCCGCGCAAGGCAACTTCAAGTGGGCGGGGTGGTTCATCGTGTTCGCCGGCGTGGCCGACATCCTTGACGGGCGCCTGGCGCGCATGTCGCACACCGGTACCCGGTTCGGCGCCGAGCTCGATTCGCTGGTGGACGTGATCTCCTTCGGCGTGGCGCCGGCGATGATCATGTACTTCCTCGAATTCGCCGAGGCCGGCAAGTTCGCGTGGATCCTCTGCTTCATCTACATCGCGTCCGTGGCGGTCCGCCTGGCCCGGTACAACATCACCGCGGCCGGGTCGGACAAGCCCGGGTGGTTCACCGGGCTTCCGTCTCCGGCGGCGGGCATGACGCTCGCCACCTATTTCGCCTTCAGCCAGACCGAGTGGTACCAGAAGTTCCCCGAGTACCTCGACTTCCAGCGCCAGGGCCTGACATTCCTGATGCTCGCGCTGTCGGCGATGATGCTCAGCACGGTCAAGTACCCACGGACCCCGCGGATCGGCTTCCGGTCGCTGAGCGGGATACTCGGGACGCTCATCACCATCGGCATCCTGGTCGGCGTGATCGTCGCGCCGTCCAATTTCCTGTTCCCGTTCGGTATCGGCTACCTCATCTTCGGCATCGCGCGGGGCGCCGTGCTCGCCCTGTCCGAACGGCCGGAAGACACCGCCGACGCCCAGACGCTCCACGTGCGCGCGCTGCACGATCACGACCGCAACGAGGATTCCGCCCCATGACCTATCGCGTCCACATCCGCGTCGTGCCGCGCGCCGGGCTGCTCGACCCCCAGGGCCAGGCCGTCGAGCACGCGCTCTCGGTGCTCGGCTTCGCCGGCGCGGGCGAGGTTCGGATCGGCCGGGCCATCGAACTCGCCATCGACGCGGCCAGCCCCGAGGCGGCCGAGGCGTCGGCCCGGCAGATGTGCGAGCGCCTCCTGGCCAACCCGGTCACCGAGGACTTCAGCCTCGCGGTGGAGGCCTGATGCTCCGCGTGGCGGTGGTGCGCTTCCCCGGCAGCAACTGCGACTGGGACGCCGCGCACGCGGTGGCCCACGCGGGCGCGGAGGCCCGGTTCATCTGGCACCGGGACACCGACCTCCAGCAGGCCGACGTCGTGATCCTGCCGGGCGGGTTCAGCTACGGCGACTACCTGCGCTCCGGCGCCATCGCCCGCTTCAGCCCGGTCATGCAGGCGGTGCAGAAGCACGCCGCGGCCGGCGGCGCGGTGCTCGGCATCTGCAACGGGTTCCAGATCCTCTGCGAGGCCCACCTCCTCCCCGGCGCGCTGGTGCGGAACGATCGCCTGACCTTCGTGTCGCGCCCGGTCTGGGTCCGGGTGGAGCGGACCGACACGTTTTGCACCAGCGCCTATGCGCGGGGCACGGAGGTCCGGATCCCGGTGGCCCACGGCGACGGCTGCTACGTGGCCGACGAGGACACGCTCCGGCTGCTCGAGGCCGAGGGGCGCGTGGTGCTGCGCTACACCCGGGGCGAAAACCCCAACGGCTCGGTGTCGGACATCGCAGGCGTGTCGAACGCCTCCGGCACCGTGGTCGGCTTCATGCCCCATCCCGAGCGCTACGCCGACCCCCTGATGGGGAGCGACGCCGGTGCCGGCTTCTTCCGTTCCATCGCGGCGTGGCTCCCCGGCGGGGCCGCCCGTTCCATCACCTGACGGAGTCCGCCCGCATGCCGACCAACAAGCCGAGCAAGTCCGAGGACGAGTTCTTCGCGAAGGAGGAGGCGGAGCTCCTCAAGGAGCAGCGCCGCCGCGCCCGCGAGGCCGCCGAAGCCGCCCAGCGCCAGATGCACCTGATGAAGTGCCCGAAGGATGGGCACGACATGGTGCAGGTGGAGTTCCACGGCATCACCGTGGAACGCTGCCTCCACTGCCAGGGCATCTTCCTCGACGCCAACGAAGTCGCCGCGGTCGTCGCGCACGACGACATGACGCTTCTCGGACGCGTGGTCCGCGACATCTCGGCCGCCCTCCGCGGCTCGAAGTCGGAGACCAAGTGACCACCGCCGCGACGGCCACCCGCGCCGTCTCCTTCCCCGGCGAGCGGCCGGTGACCGCCGAGGTCGTGCGGGAGCACAACCTGAATGACCTCGAGTACGGCCGGATCGTGGCCATGCTCGGGAGGACGCCCACGCTCACCGAGCTCGGGGTTTTTTCCGCGCTCTGGTCGGAGCACTGCTCCTACAAGCACTCCAAGCCGGTCCTGCGCCGCTTCCCCACCACGGGGCCGCAGGTGGTCCAGGGTCCCGGCGAGAACGCCGGCGTGCTCCGCCTGCCGAACGGCTGGGCCGTGGCCTTCAAGATCGAGTCGCACAACCACCCGTCGGCGGTGGAGCCCTACCAGGGCGCCGCCACCGGCGTGGGCGGCATCCTGCGCGACGTATTCACCATGGGCGCCCGACCGGTGGCGGTCCTGAACAGCCTCCGCTTCGGCCCCCTCACCGAGCCGCGCAACCGATACCTCTTCGCCGGCGTGGTGCGCGGCGTGGGCGACTACGGCAACTGCGTCGGCGTACCGACCCTGGGCGGCGAGGTCGCCTTCGCGGAGGGCTACTCCGGCAACCCGCTGGTCAACGCGATGTGCGTGGGCATCCTCCGGGAGGCCGACCTCGCCACGGCGCGGGCCCACGGGGTGGGCAACGTCCTGCTTGCGGTGGGCGCCAAGACCGGCCGCGACGGCATTCACGGCGCCAGCTTCGCCTCCGAAGAACTGTCCGCCAAGAGCGAAGCCCGGCGCCCGCAGGTGCAGGTGGGCGACCCCTTCACCGAGAAGCTGCTGCTCGAGGCCAGCCTCGAGCTCATCACCTCGGGGCTCATCGTCGCCATCCAGGACATGGGGGCGGCGGGGCTCACCAGCTCCAGCGCCGAGATGGCGGCCCGGGGCGGCGTCGGCGTCGAGATCGACACCAGCCGCGTGCCCACCCGCGAGGCCGGAATGACGCCGTACGAGATCCTCCTCTCCGAATCGCAGGAGCGGATGCTGGTGGTGGCCGAGCCGCACAACGTCGCGGCCATCCAGGCCATCTGCCGGAAGTGGGAGCTCGACGGCACCGACATCGGCCGCGTCACCGACGACGGCCTGTTCCGGGTCACCCACGACGGGCTTACCGTCGCGGAAATCCCCGGGGCGCCGCTGGTGGACGACTGCCCGATCTACAACCCGGAGGCCCGCGAGGCGCCGGGGGCGGTGGCGCGGCGCCGGGCCCGGCCCCGGAATGCGGCGCGCGTCGGCGTGGCGGCCGCACTCGAGGCGCTCCTCGACACGCCGTCCATTGCGAGCAAGCGCTGGGTGTACGAGCAGTACGATTCGACGGTGCAGGCCTCGACGGTCCTCGGCCCCGGCGGCGACGCCGGCGTCTTCCGGGTGGACGGCGAGCCCTTCGCGCTGGCGGTGAGCGTGGACTGCAACAACCGGCTGGTGGCGCTCGACCCCTACGAGGGCGGCAAGGCCACCGTGGCGGAGGCCGCACGCAACGTGGCGTGCACCGGCGCCGAGCCCCTCGGCATCACCGACTGCCTGAACTTCGGGAACCCGGAGAAGCCGGAAGTGTTCTTCCAGTTCCGGGAGGCGTGCCGCGGTATCTCCGACGCCTGCGTGGCGTTCGGGACGCCGGTCACCGGCGGCAATGTGTCGTTCTACAACGAGAGCCCGACCGGCGCGGTGGACCCGACACCCAC